>JALZOO010000399.1 GCA_030913905.1 Acidobacteriota bacterium | reverse complement strand
ATGCGATCATCACCCCGACCGCGCCAACACCGGCGTTCATGCTTGGCGAAAAGGTCGACAACCCACTCGCGATGTATTTGAACGACATCTACACAGTGACTGCGAACCTGGCGGGCGTGCCGGGCCTCAGCGTACCCTGCGGGCTATCGACCGGACGACTGCCAATTGGTTTTCAACTACTCGGTCCTTACTGGTCAGAATCCGCTTTATTCAATCTCGCCCATGCATATGAAAGCGTGCAGCCGTTTACCGAACGCCCTCCGGTTCACGCCTAGCGTGGCAGGCCCGAAGTCCCCACTAGCGCCGAAGGCGCGCCATCTAATAGCCCCGGCCGTGAGGCCGGGGGTTAGAGTTTTTCAAAGGTAGAGAGCGCCGAAGGTGCGACACATTGTGCCGGCCCTGCGGGCCTCATCATGTTTTCTGGTGCGGTTATCCACGCCCTTACGGGCGTGGCTATTGACTGCCGGCCCTTCGGGCCTTCCATCTTACTCGTCGGGGTTCTGTATTGGAGCTGGCGGGAGCGTGGTTTCCTTCGGTGATTCTTGTTTGGGAGGTTTGTCCGGAATCAAATCGCCGGTGAAGATCTCGACGACGTTTTTGGCCGTGCCCACTATCGGCGTAACATCCAAACCCACGTGAATCGCCCCGGGCACGATTCCCTTTTTGTGGATGTCGCGGCCGGCAAAGCCAACGGTGAAGACTGGGCCAATAATGGGAATCGCCTTGAGAAGTTTTTTGGTAACTTCCCACGCACCGCGTTTCACAATTCCCTTTTTCGGTTTTGGCGTCATTGTTTTAGGTTAATCAAGTCCGACTTTTACGACCACCGCTCCACGGGTTGTTGCTCGTCCGCTGCACGTATCTGGCGATAGTTCCATTCTCGCCTACGACCCAGCCTGCGCCGGATGCACCAGCAAAACTGACGGCGTGGAAACCGTCACTGCTTATTGATTTCCAACTTCGGCCGCCATCGAGCGAGTAATCCGTGCCTGACGGACCAACCGCGATAAGTTTCAACGCGGATGAGCCTGATAGACGCGCAACACCGGACCGGTAGCCCGCGGGGCGCGAGGCGCTAATGTCTTTCCAAGTCCGCCCACCGTCGTCAGTTGTAGCGATGTTTCCGACAGAGTCACGCTCCTTCGTGTAGTCGCCGCCAACCGCCACGCCATGGCGCGCATTCCGGAAGGTGAGCGAGAAAATGCCGGCAGCTTTGCCGCGTGCGAGCGGGGCCGTCGCCACGGTCCAGGTTCGACCTCGATTAGTAGAACGGAAGACACGAGCGCCGTTGGGACCGCCTGTACCAAACCAGACGTTGGTCTTACCTTGCACGGTGATGCACGTGCCGCTGGCAGCAAACCCGCCCTCGCCTTCGAGCGCCGGCGGCATGCCCTTAGCTGGAGTGGGCGTCCAGGTTTGGCCGCCGTCTGCGGTCGTGATAACCAAAAAGCGGCCCGCGACTGGATCGCTCATAGCGATGCCATGGTCTCGATCCCAAAAGGCCATCGCATCGAAGAAGGCAGCCGGGTTTTCATTCTTGAACTGCATGGTCCAGTTCGCGCCGCCATCTGTCGTCTTATAAATCCGCGACTTGTCACCCTCACCGATTGCGAGCAGGTAGGCCGTACTCGCATCGAAGGCGTCCACATCCCGGAAATCGAGAGCTTCCGCGCCAGGTACGATCCCAGCGTGCCATGTAAGACCGCCGTCTGTGGTGCGAGTGTACGTCCCGTTTTGGCCGCTGGCCCAGGCAACGCTTGTGCTTACTGCGCTTACACCGCGCAATCTAGCTGTGGTGGAACTTGTCTGTTTCTCCCAATGAGCATCAACATTCGCTGTCTCAAGGGAAACAGGGAAAATAAGGCCAAGTAAAATTACGATGAACATCTTGTTGGCAGCGAAAAATAATTTGAACTTTGCCAGGTCGTATTTTGCTTTGAGTTGATCTCTGTGTCTCCTCTGTGTTCTCTGTGTCTCCGTGGTGAATCTTATTAACGATTGCCTACCACAGAGTCACAGAGGACACGGAGGTTGCACAGAGAAAGAGCAACCGGGACAAACGCATCAAGTCGCGGCGTTCTAAAAGTATATGCTAGCATGCCCGCACTACTTCTCAGCGGCTGCAAAATCAAACTCGATGCGCAACAAACTATATTTGTCGATAGTTGTCGTTTTCATTTCAGCGCTGCTCTTTTCTTGTAATCGCCCCGGCAGTCAAACCTCTCACAAGCTTCTTATCTACACACCGCACGGTCAGGATTTATTGCGCGACTTCGTTGCCCGCTACAAAGTCGCGCATCCGGAAGTCGATGTGCAGTTTCTGGACATGGGCGCGCGTGAAATTCTTGAGCGAGTGCGTGCCGAACGCAATCGACCCCAGGCTGACTTGTGGTGGGGCGCGGCGCATACAACTTTTCAAACCGCGGCGGAGGAGAACCTGCTGGCTCCGTACCGGCCCACGTGGGCCAGTGCTGTTCCAAATAACGCCCGCGATGCGCAGGACCAGTGGTATGGAACCTATCAAACGCCGGAAGTCATCGTTTACAACAGCGCCGCCGTGAAGCCCGAGGAAGCTCCCAAAGATTGGGACGACGTGCTCGATCCCAGATGGCGCGACAAAGTCCTGATTAGAAATCCCAACCCCTCGGATTCGATGCGAGCAATCTTCGGCGCGATGATTTGGCGGTTTTACAAAGATACTGGCTCACCGGAGAAGGGTTATGATTGGCTGCGACGACTCGACGCGAATGTCCACGAATACACAGCCGACGGCACCTTGCTGATGCAGAAGCTGGTGCGTCGCGAAGGTCTTGTTAGTCTTTGGAATCTTCCTGACGTCTGGATTTACAAAGAGCAAAAGGGATTTCCTGTTGGGTACGTGTTTCCTGCGAGTGGAACACCGGTAATACTTGACGGTATCGCGGTGGTCCGCGGCGCGCCAAACGAGGCGGAAGCGAAGAAGTTCTATGAGTTTGTCACTACGCCTGAGAACCTGGCGCTGGCAGCGAAGAAGTATTATCGGATTCCTGTGAGAAAGGACATCGACCGCGCGCAGTTGCCGGCGTGGATGAATGAGCCTGTAAACGAAATGCCGCTGGATTGGGACCTGCTGCGCAAGCAATCGAACGAATGGCTGAGGTATTGGGACACGGAAATTCGCGGAAGGAATAAAAAGTAAGTTCTGTTTCTCTGTGCAACCTCTGCGTTCTCTGTGACTCTGTGGTGAGTTTGGTGACGCGGGCTTACCACAGAGAAACAGAGAACACGGAGAACGCGCAGGGTCTGAAGACGATGCCACTGCTTTCTCTCAACAATCTTTCCAAGCGCTTCGATAAGACGCCGGCAGTCAGCGACGTTTCGCTCGACGTCGAACGGGGCGAGTTCTTTGGTCTACTTGGTCCGTCGGGTTGCGGAAAGACAACCACCCTGCGGATGATTGCGGGGCTGGAGAAACCAGACTCAGGGGCTATTCAATTTGAAAGCGCCGACATCACCAACCTGCCTGCTGAACGCCGCGGCTTCGGCATGGTCTTTCAGAACTATGCACTGTTTCCCCACCTCAACGTTTTTGAAAATGTCGCTTTCGGTCTGCGAGCGCGACATAAACCCAAGTCCGAAATTTCAGAGCGCGTAAAAGGCGCGCTGGACCTGGTACAGCTTCCGGGTTACGAAAACAGACGCGTCGACGAACTCTCCGGCGGGCAGCAACAGCGCGTTGCCATCGCGCGCGCGATTGCAATTGAGCCGGCGCTCCTGCTCTTTGACGAGCCGTTATCAAACCTCGATGTCGCGTTGCGCGAAGAAACACGCGGCGAACTTCGCGAGCTGGTCGCGCGGCTGGGCTTGACCGCGGTTTACGTTACACACGATCAGGAGGAGGCGTTCGCGCTGTGCGATCGTATCAGCGTGATGGCTGGCGGCAGGATTCTGCAAACAGGCGAGCCGCGTGAGTTGTATGAACACCCTTCGCAACTTTCGGTGGCGCAATTTCTCGGCAGAAATAATTTGATCAAGGTGATGCGGCTGAGCTCAAGTAAGGAGGGGACGGCTGAATTCAAAACCCTGGAAGGCGGCCACACATTGCGGCTCCCCATTCAACACGAAGCTTTGGCCCCGCTGAACAAACCCTGCATCCTGGCGATTCGACCGGAGCATGTAGTGATCAAGCAACAGGCTGACGGGTTGCCGAATGCTTTGCCGGCGAAGGTGCGCGAAATCAACTTCGCCGGTGCGACTTCAACAGTAAAGCTCGACGCAAATGGCTTGATCCTCGAGGCGCTGGCACTTGAGGCAGATGGCATATCCGCGGGCGACAATTGCACGGCGGTCTTGCCCCCCAATCGAATTTCACTTCTGAAAAATGGGTGACGCGCGCCAACCCAACCTGACGGCGGTATCAAGGTTCGACGGTTCGGCTATGCCGTCTGATGTGCGGAAGGTCTCTGACCTTCCGCACGCTCGTGAGAAAGTTCTGGGGCTATGCCCCCTCTTTGGGGCGCAGCCACAATGAACGAAGAGCGGTCAGCGCCGGTGGGGCATAGCCACCACCGTACATCCGGCGGCTTAGCCGCTTTTGGATCGCCTCGCCTTTTCTTGCTGCTCATCGTCGCCGTTGTTCTCCTATACGGCGTCGTCTATCCCAATCTCCACGTCATTGTCGCTTCCTTTGAACAGAACGGAGCGTGGTCGCTTGCCAACTACCGCGGCGTGCTTTCACAAGGCATCGTGCTTGAAGCCATAGTTGCAAGCGTCGGCCTGTCTATCCTGACAGTTCTTTTTTGCGCACTGGTTGGCATTCCACTCGCGTTTCTTTTCGAGCGCTACACATTTCCCGCTCGTCGAATTTTTGCGACCCTCGCTGCTCTGCCGTTGGTCTTGCCGCCGCTCGTAGGCACCGTGGCTTTCATTTTTCTTTGTGGAGAGTCAGGGATTCTCGCGCGCTCCGCCCAATCAGTGTTTCAACTGGAAACCTCGCCCTGGTCGCTGCATGGTTGGCCGGCGTTATTGTTGTTTCACACGTATACGATGTACCCGTTCTTTTACGTTCTGACCGGCGCGGGCCTTAGCCGAATTGACGCGGCGCTGGCGGAAGCCGGAAGGAGCCTGGGTGCGAGTCGCACGCGCGTGCTCACTCGGATCGTCCTGCCGCAACTGACCCCGTCACTTATCGCTGCCGCGCTGTTGACGTTCATGACTTCGATGGCTTCGTTCAGCGCGCCGCTTCTATTTGGCGGAGATGTCCGGGTATTAACGCTCGAAATTTACACGGCGCGCCAACGCGGGGATCTGACGTTGGCTTTAACGGAGACGGTAATCCTGTTGGTCATATCGCTGGGTGCTCTTGTCTTCTTTCAACGTTACGAAGGTACGAGGAGATTCGCCGCTGCTGCGATGAAAGGTGCAACTAAAAAGCGTCAGACGATCGCGGCTGGTAAGGCACGGACGGTAGCGTTTATCGGCGGTGTCGGGTTCTCAGTGTTGCTGATCTTACCTCTGGCAACGCTGGTGCTTGTGAGTTTTGCCCAGGAAGGTAGTTGGACAACTCAAACCTTGCCAGGCGCTTACAGTATCGAGAACTACTCGAAAATATTTTCCGATCCCAGGGCGAGTGAGGTTTTCGTCAACAGCATCACCATGTCAGCGATTGCTGCGCTCGCCGCACTCGTTTGGAGTTTTTGTGTGGCGATGTTGATAGCGAGAAAGGGACGACGGAAGTGGAAGCGCGTGCTTTCGTGGCTGATTCTCGTACCGTGGGCATTGCCTGGAACGGTTGTCGCGGTGTCGTTGGCTGAAGCCTATGGCAAACCATCTCCCTTGCTTGGCTCCTTCATACTCGTGGGTACGTTCTGGATGCTCCCGGCAGTTTATTTTCTGCGCTTCATGCCGCTGGTTGTGCGCGCCGTGCAAGCAAGTATGGAACAGGTGGATGCGGCGCTGGATGAAGCGGCCAGCAGTTTGGGTGCGCGATGGTGGCAACGATTCCGCCGCGTTACGCTTCCTTTAGTTTGGCCGGGCGCTGTCGCCGGAACGCTGCTGGCGTTTGTGATTGCGCTGGGAGAATATGTAGCTTCCGTGATCGTGTTCGTTCCAAAAAACCGGCCGGTGTCGATTGCTATTGCGTCCGAGCTGCGCGATTTCAATTTGGGAACGGCGGCAGCTTATGGTGTGGTGCTAATCGCGATCATCGGGGTAAGCATGATTGGAGCCGCCAAGCTCGAACGATTGCGTGGTTAGAATATTACCTGCGATTCGAAAGTTCGCTCAACGAGCCTGCGAAGCAGGCGGAAGCATGTAGCCCAGGGTGAAGTGAGCGAAGCGAACGGAACCCTGGGACAACAACCGTAAAAAACCATAGCCCGCTTTAGTGGGCGACAGAATTCAGTGTTGCCTCAGATGAATGTAATCAAAACCAAAAGTAGTTTACTGAACGCTCAGAAACTCCTCGCTCTTTTCTCTTTACTCGCGCTCCTCTCGTCGACGGTTTCGATACGCAGTCGTGCTCAGGAACTTGCAGACTCGAATAACCCCGAGCTTCACCAGGCCCTCCTGGACCTGACGAACCCCTGGACGGTGATGTGTGTTGCGGCCCATCCGGATGACGAAGATGGCACGACCTTGACAGTGCTGCGACGAAAGCATGGCGTGCACACGGTCAGTCTTTTCTCGACCTATGGGGAAGGCGGGCAGAATGCGGTCGGGCCGGAACTCTACGAGGAACTCGGCGTCATCCGGGCGCGCGAAACGATCAAGGCTTCGGAGATTCAGGGTTCCGAGCCACACTTTCTAGGTTTGAAAGACTTCGGTTTTTCGAAGTCATCAGAAGAGACCTTTCGCATTTGGGGACACGAAGAAGCCCTGCGGCGCATAGTGCTGAAGCTGCGTGAGCTCCGGCCAGACGTCATCATCACCAACCACGACACTGCGCGTGGACACGGTCATCATCAGGCTACAGGACAGTTGATTCTTGAAGCCTTCGATGCGGCGGCGGATCCTCAGCGCTTCCCTGAACAACTAAGCAAAGTAAAACCATGGCAGGCGCAACGGCTGTTTGTGCGAATCTTTCGGCCCAACAATCCCAACGACAAAGCCGCCGCTGTGGAAAAAGTGGTTCTCGTCGATCCTAACGAAATCGATCCGGTGCGTGGAACTTCCTTTGCTGAACAGGCTTTGACGGCTCTTCAACAACACGCCACACAGGGACCCTGGCCCAGGACGCTTGAGGAACTATTGAAAGCCCGTGGCGTGAGCGGAAAGCTCGCACCGATTCGGTACCAACTGGTGCGTGAAGCTGCGAAAGCGGCGTCGCTGCCGAGCTCTGCCTCAACTTTGATCGACGGACTTAAGCCTGCTGCGCCGCTGGTCGCGCTGCTGCGTCCGCCCACCAGTGATGACCCGCGAACCGCAGATTTGATTGATGAACATGATCGCATGCTGGATGCCCTGCGCTCGCGCGCAACTGGTTCGGCTTCCGGCGTGCCCGCCGAAGAAGCTCATCGGCTGCGCCTGCTGGATAGTCGTTACAACAAAGCGCTGGCGCTCGCCGCGGGAATAGCTTTGACCATCTCCAGCGATTCCGTTTTGGTTCCCGGAAACGAAACGACCTTCACGATCAATCTTTCCAACACCGGCAGTCAGATAGTAACAATCAAAAAACTAACCTTCACAGGGTGGGGTAAGGCGTCGTCGTTAGATGCTCCTGAGCAACTCCTTCCGGACACAGACACGAGCGATACGGTGACTCTTGTAACGCCTGCTAGCGTCAAGTTCACCGTCCCAAAAGCCGAGCACCTTTACGATGGGTCGCTTTCGAGACTACCCGTTCACGCGAATGCGGAACTTTTAGTCGAGGGTGCGAAGTTTGTGGTTGGCGCGCAATTCGACGGCGATGTAGTTCCGGCGGTGGAGATCCAGAGTGTTTCACCGTCGCCGTGTGTGCGCACAGAGGAGACGCTTGGACAATGCAAACTTCTCAACGTCGCTTTCTCGAACCACCTGGCCACGCCATTTCGCGGGACAGTAACGGTAAGAGTTGCCGGCGGTCCGACAAGTCGTCCCTATGATGTGCGACGCGAACTCGTTATGGGACCCCTCGAAACACGCACTGAGAAGTTGTTTGCCGAAAGTCCTATTCCCACGCAGGACAACACTCGCGGTCTAAGGAGCTCCGGGTCGGCGATTATTTCAATCTTCAAAAACAACGAACTGATTACCGAGCGCGCGGTCCCAATTGTCTACGCCAATGCACGCGTCGCTTCTGATTTGCGCGTTGCTTATCTTCCCAGCTTCGACGAAACCGTTGAGCGCTCGCTGGGAGCGTTAGGCGTGGAAGCGAAACGGCTGACAGTAGAAGAGATTCGCGGCGCAGATCTTGCGACTTACAACACCATCATCATCGATAACCGCGCCTACGAAGCGCATCCCGAATTAATTGCCGCGAATTCGCGTTTGCTTGAATTCGTTAATTCCGGTGGGACGTTGATCGTCTTCTACCACAAGTCGAACGAGTGGAACCCCGATCCGAAAAAGAACCGGCCGCAACTAGCCCCTTACCCGATAACGCTCGGAGATGAACGCGTTACCGATGAAACTGCGCCAGTCAGATTTCTGCAACCGCGTCACCCGCTCCTGAATTTTCCCAACCGGATCGCGCAGGCAGATTTCCAGGATTGGATTCAGGAACGAGGGCTCTACTACCCGAAGGAATGGGACCGCCATTACACTCCGTTGTTTTCCATGAACGACAAAGGCGAGCAACCGCTGCGGGGCGGTCTATTGGTTGGGAAGTACGGGAAAGGTAACTACATGTATACGAGCATGGTTTGGTACCGGCAGTTGCGCGCGGGTGTGCCCGGCGGCTATCGCATGTTTGCAAACATGATTAGTTATGGACATAAATAGGGCCGTCTGTTTGTGCTATGCGATGCACACGGACCCAAAGATTTTCCATTTGTCATTCTCATTAATCAGGTTTCATTTAACCCAAGCCTAAAACGAACAGGATGTAATTTGTGGGGCCCGCTCATACAAAGACGCAACTCTGCGAGGTGGAGCTAAACTAGACCGGCAAATGAAAAATGAGAAATGCCAAATGAGAAATGGAAAATTTTCGGTTGGGTCCAACGAGGACGAATTAACGATAGGTGGCTAGAACGCTTCTGCTTCCTGCTCGATTGTCTCGCCTTCCAGTTGCACTCGCGCGCGCTCCAGGAAGGTTCTAATCATTTCACCAACGCGCTTCTGCATCTCCGAACTGATCGCACCCTCGCCCACCAGCGCCGCCAAACGATGCAAGTCTCTGGCGTGCAGCCTGCGCAATTCAACATGCTGTGAAACTTTGATCAGGACATTGTGGCCGCGAACCTCAGACGCCGCCGCGTAACGCAGGTAGTTCTTCATCTCCGAACCTGCCGGCGACCACTCGAGTCGCTCCGGCCGATCCTCCGTCTTACGAACCGCGAAGCTCGCCTGTAGAGAACCAATCACCGGCACGTCCGCTCGCACCAGCCAGCGCACGATGCCTCCGCTCTCTTTGCGAATGCCTTCGATGCCCGGCATCAAGTCCGCGAAATTTTTCAGCTCACCGAAGAACTCGCGCGCGCGTTCCAGGGTTGTTGCCAATTCCAACTGTCCGGTGTATGAAGCTTTAATACGAAACATTGATGGCCCCTTTTTCGTCCCTACCAGTGGATGCGGCGTTGACGCTCTCGGTTGTAAACAACGCAGCCTAAGATAAATTACACGATGCGCCATCACACGTAAACAGCCCATTTGGTCAAGGTGTTGGTTGATTCAGTTTCGTTTTGTACTCTCATTAGCACCGTGGCTTTAGCCCGGTGGTCTCAAGGGCCGACAAAGATCCGAAACCGTTTGAAACGGTTTCCCCGGCTTGGTTCCTCGGTGATTGGTCACCGGACTAAAGCCCCGGTGCTAATGAGAATGGACACAGAGGAGTTTTGAAGTGAACACTGTTGGACGGTGCCCCAGGTGTGGCGAGGGAAGAATGCAAAGCTGGGATGAGCTCAGTGATAACGAGCGGGAAGTAGTTAGACGGTTGCCCGGGTCAGCTGAATCTCATGCAGAAGATCGTCAAAAACTTCATCGATGGTGCACGCGTTGCTGGTATGAAACGACACGACAAGAAGGGGATGTCGCGTGAAGATACCCCACACCCTTCACCCAACACCCAACACCCTCTCATAAGCCTGGCGAATTTCCTGCATCCGGCCAGTCAAGTTTTGTTTTAGATCCTCTGCGGAATCAAAACCCAGTTGGGCGGCAATTTCTCTCATCGTCGGGTGGGCCGTGGCAGGCAGCGCGGCCAACTTGCCTGCCACCAAACGCATTCGATGATCTACCGCACGCAGCAACTCGTAACCATTGCTCAGCGCTTCGTAGTCTGGCGCGTCCAAAGAACCGGTCGCTTCGAGCCGATCAAGGGTCGCCCGTGTCGATCGATCTTCACCTTCATCTGAAACGTCGTCGCGAAGCTGTAGATACCGAGCGGCAAAGTAAACGTCGAGCATTCCCCCGGCTGAGTATTTTATGTCGATAGCGCCGTGCCGGCTGGTGTGGCGGCCGCGTGTTCCCTTCTCCTTTTCCAGCAGTTCACGCACGCGTCGGGTTTCCGCATTTAACTCATCCTCATCTATTTGCCGGGCGTGTTCGTGAATGATGTGGCGCCCGTGAGTTTCGATCATTCGGCCCAGCTCAAGATCGCCTGCGACTGCTCTCAGTTTCACGTACGCCAGCCATTCCCAGACCGCGCTGCGCTGTCTCAGGTAGTCGAGAAAACCTTCTGAGCTAATTACCAGCGGCCCGTTTTTCCCGTTTGGGCGCAAACGTAAATCGATGCTATACAAATAACCTTCGCGCGTCACACTCGAGAGAGCAGCGACCATTAATTCAGACAAACGAGCGTACGCCTCATCCGGCGTTAGTGAAGCTACCGGAGACGATACGAGCGAATCGTAGACGATGATAATGTCGAGGTCCGACCCGTAATCCACTCCACCACTCGCAAGCCTTCCCATCGCCAGCACGCTGAGTCGCGGGCCGCCAACCATGCGACCGTGACGCCGAACCATCTCACGGCGCGCCACCAGGTAAGCTACGTTAATACTCGCAACGGCAAGTTCTGTCTGCAAACTATTCGATTCTGACAGCGTTAGATTTCCCGCAGCGTCCTGGGCGCCGATTTCAATCATCAACTTCGACCATTGATGTCGCAGTGCTGACAGTTCAGCCGAAAAAGTCTTCTCAGGGTCAACAGCCGCTCGAAGCTGCGCACGGTAATCCCTGCCCCGCACGTGTCTGGCTCCAAGCCAATCGATTAGCGAGGGGTTAGCCGCGATGATTTCGCCGAAGTATTCAGAAGCTCCGCACAGTTGAACGAGTGAAATCAGACTATCTTCAGCTAGCACAGTGCTTACATCAGTTTTGTCGAGAGACGCCGCAACCCGAGCAGTCAACATCGTCGCGCGATGAGGATTAATCGTCTGGGCCGCAGCTTCCAATAAACGATCAGAAAGTGATTCAGCGTCTGCAGACGAGGCCTCAGATTTCGGCCGGTGACCTACAAAGATTTTGGCGGAAGAGTTCATGACGCGAGATTCTTCGCCCACTGGCCCATGGCCGCCCGCTTCATGGCGGGTCGTAGGTTTCCTCAAAATCTCTGCATCGATGTCAGCGCCGGCGAAAACACGATCGTAAGCGCTGCGGACGTTGCCGGTGTGGAACTTCAGCGAGTTGTCAAAGTCTTCCAAAGCGCCCGCTCCGGCGAAGTTCATTCGACGTGCTACGAGTGTTCGTTGCGGCAGACCCGGTGGCACGTGGTGTGTTTGGAGTCCATGCTCCATTTGCAGTCTATGTTCCAGTCTGCGTAGAAACGAATACGCGTCGGATAGTTCGGAGCGTTCGACCTCGGTAATCAATCCGCGGTCGGCGAGGCGCCCGAGACTTATCAGCGTGTGGGAAACGCGCAGCCACTCGTCGCGGCCGCCATGCGCGAGCTGAAGAGCCTGGGCGATGAACTCGATTTCGCGGATGCCGCCGCGTTGAAGTTTCACATTGAAGCCGTCATTGTTCCGTTCAATGTGACGGTCAATCTTTTGCTTCGCCAGCCGGACACTGGCCAACGCATCCTTGACGGACCCATCGGTACGGTAGATATGACTTTCGACGGCGGCGAAGAATTTCGAAAAGAGTGCGTCGGAGCCTGCTGATGCGCGGCTGCGAATCAGAGCCTGAAGTTCCCAGGGCTGAGCAGACTTTCGGTAGTACTTCAACGCCTCATCAAGGGAACACGCCAGTGTGCCGTCGCGGCCATGGGGCCGCAGACGCAAATCGACCCGATATGCTGCGCCTTCACCGGCGGGTTGACCGACAAGTTTGGCGACAGTTTCTGAAAGCTTGATGAAGTATTCGCGATTGCTCAATTTCCCGCGGTCACCTGATCCAGCCGTGTTCCCATCGTCTGAATAGATGAATATGAGGTCGATATCCGACGCGTAGTTGAGTTCCCGTGAGCCGAGCTTGCCGAGAGCGACAATTGAGAACTCAGCAGTGGCGACACGCCCGCGTTCGTCGTCGCGAAGGGGTGCGCCATATTTGTTGTCGAGTTCCTGGCGCGCAAGGCTGAGCGCGTAATCGAGGATCGCGTCAGCGAGATTCGACAGCTCTTCCGTAGTTTCAACGATGGTGTGCGTTCGTCGAATGTCGTGCAAATAAATTCGCAACAGCTCCCGGCGGCGAAACCGGGCAAACAAAATCTGGGGAGTTACGGTCGAGTTTGTCAGCGCAAATCGCGCCAACGATTCCTTAAGTTCTTCACGAGTCCTGACGCGCGCCTCCGCACGTTCACGCATGAGCCACGTGGCGTAATCCGGGTTTTGCTCGAGCGTGGTGGCGAGGAGAGGGCTCCAGGCCGCAATTGCCAGCGCGTCTGAAAGCAGGCCGGTATCGCGAATCAGTTTGGTGTAGGTGCGCGGTTGTTCCTTGCTGAGGCGCTCGAAGAAGAGGCGAGCACTTTGTTCATCGGGCAGATCGCGTATTAGCGATTCGACTTTCGCGTCGAGAGTTTGCACGTGAACATCTTAACAGTGAAGAGTCTGCAGTCTGGAGTCGCCAGTCTTGAGTCCAGCGTTTTCTAGTTGATGTGGCGGTGGGACGCAAGACTCGAAATTCCTGGCTCCGAAAGAGCCAAATGCTTATAGCCGTCAATCACGGAAAAGACTTTCTTCATCTAGAGCTCTCTACTATAAACATCTCGTTCCTAACGGAACGAAAACAGCAGATTCACATGAACCTCCCACTGAAGACTCGACTATCGCGTGGCGACTGACGACTGCAGACTGGCGACTGGCGACTGTTTCGCTGTTGCCAAGAAAGGGCGAAAGGAATATTCTCTCGCGCACCAAACCCGGCGCTGTTTCCCAGGACAGCGATCCGGGAATATCCAACAACTTGCTAAATCAAGAGGAGGCGAAAATGAGACGTTCGTTTCTACTAATCCTCATGGTAGCTATTGCCCTGTTCTTTAGCGTCGGACTTGCTTCGGCACAATTCAAGATACCCAAGATTCCCAAACCGAAACCGCAGCCCACGCCAACCGAGACGGCTCAGCCAGAGCCGGCGAATGATCCAGAACCTGCGTCCCAGCCGGCAGCCCGCAACACTTCCACCGGCGCTACGCCGCGGGCAGGTGGCCCTTACCTGGTTAAGCCAGAACCGCCGATGACAACGCCTCAGTTTCTGCCGGAGACGCTCGAAGTTCAGGTCGAGCATTGGGAGTACTACTGGAAGATACCAAACGATAATCACAACACTAGTTGGGTGCCTCG
>JALZOO010000373.1 GCA_030913905.1 Acidobacteriota bacterium | reverse complement strand
CCGCCGAAGCGTCAGGGTCGTTTGCGTCTGGAATGAACGTAGCTCCATTGACTTGTAAATGAGTCACCGGAACGCCGCTTTCAAAACGTCGCAGCTCAGCGCGCGAGAGCGGACGCGCATCAATGATCCCGATTGGGGGCAGCGCCCCAATGACATCCGGACTGTTGTTCAGTTGCACAAAAGAAGTCCCCGCATAAATACGCCCGGAGAGTGTCGCCGTAGGTGACATTCGCAACACGACGCGTCCCTGGCCGCTTGTGTTGCGGGCTGCATCATCACGGTCTATCCCGCGCGCCACGTTCAGATGAGTTGCCCCCGCGCTGTAAATGAATCGGCTAGTGCCGCCCGCAACTTGTGCGCGTCCTCGAAAGAGGCCGAGTCCCCCACCTTCGAGCAGGACGTTTCCGTGAGTCGGGCCGCCACCTTCGTCGGTCACGATGTTGATGACACCACCGATGGCGTTCGTGCCATAAAGCGATGATCCCGATCCGCGAAGAACTTCAACCCGGTCGAGATTGGTAACAAGAAAGTCGCTCAAAAAGCTTGTTGCGTCGCCGGTGGTAGCGTCGCGAAAGCGGATGCCATCAATCAAGACAGCCGTATCCTGGTTGCGTAACCCGCGCGTCTTGATAGAAACAAGCCTGCCTGGCCCGCCCAGTTGTTGAACACGCAGCCCAGGAACAGTGCGCAAAGCGTCCGTAACTGCCGCTTCATTGCGCTCTTCGATTCCCCGAGCATCCACGACTGAAACTGCTTTCGACACTTCATCAACCGGTTGCGCCGTACCTTGCGCGGTCACGACAACTTGCTCACTCACGCCTGCTAAAGGTAACGATATCTCAAGCGAGGTGTTGGCGTTTCGCTCAATGCGAAGAACGTGGGTGGCCGCGCGCGCGAAGCCACTTGCTTCGGCTTCGATCAAATATTCGCCGGGAGCGAGTTGTTCGAAGCGATAGGTGCCGGTGCTGTCAGTGAGTCCGTTGATTCGAACGCGAGCGTCGCGGGTATGGAGAGTTACCTCGGCGTTTGGCAGATTCGCGCGTTGGGGATCTGTTATCCGTACGGTGACTTGTGCCCCGGTTCCGCTGTTTTGCGCGAACACTGCATAAGAAAAAGGATTGAAGAGGAGGAACAGCAAAACCAGGATGCTGACTGGGTAGTTGTTCTTGAGATCTAAAAGTTTCGTTAGGTAGCTTTGAGCTGTAGTTTTCATTTGTAGAGTCTCCTGCCCGTCGCAGTGCGAGCTTTACGAAAGAGCAACGGCGAGGTCTCCTGACTCGCGACTCAGCTCCGGCCGGCCTTCCCATTCTTTTGGAACAGTGGCTACAGCGTGCCAGGGCGTCTTCGTCGCCAACAGTTGCGCGGGCAGTGGCGGATTTTGACCGCCTTCCCTAAGCCGTCACCCGTGTTGATGGAAGCGAACAGGCGAGTCGTCTGCTGCTCCCGGTTACCGTCGCACTTCGTGCGCCGGCGTAATTCGTGGCGCGCCCGAAAGCGGATGCGCGTCCACTAAAACCTTAATCTCCAGGACCTCGCCTAAGAGTTCTTCGGTAAAGACCTCGTGCGGCTTGCCCGCTGCGATCATGTGACCGTGTTTGAGCAGCAGAACATGATTGGCGAATTCAGCCGCGAGATTGATGTCATGAGTCACGATAACTGCCGCCGTCGCGCGCTCGTCGCAATGCGCTCTGACGAGTTGAAGCATTGAAGCCTGATGGGCCAGGTCGAGGTTTGCCGTTGGCTCGTCCAGCAAAAGAACTCCAGCTTCGGTTGCGAGAGCCCTCGCTAAGACTGCGCGCTGCCGTTCGCCTCCTGACAGTTCGTTCATTCGACGTGAACTGAAATTCTCCAATTCAGTCTGCCGCAACACTTCGAAAGCGACCTCCAAATCGCGTTCCGATTCCCAGCCCCACGCGCCTGAGCCGGACCATGCATACCGGCCCCCAAGCACGTACTCCAACACTGAAACAGGGAACGCCAACAACGCCTCCTGCGTGACCACCGCGATGTGCCTGCCAATGGCTCGGCGCGTAAAGGACGTGAGCGGCTTTCCGTTGAGAAGAATTTCTCCACTTGAAGGTTGAATGGCGCCATTCAACGCGCGTAACAGCGAAGACTTGCCGGCGCCGTTTGCACCGACAATTGCCGTCATATCTCCCGGAGAGACACGCAACGAGACGTCGACGACGGCTTGTCGTTTACCGTAGTTGACGCTGACATTCTTCGCTTCGAGCATCTCTAAGGCTTACCCTACGATTGTTTAGTGAAGGAACGTTTTCTAAGCTTCGGAAGCCAGAGCATGATATTCAAATACAGACCCGACAACGCCGAGAGACAAGCCAGCCCTGACACCACGACGAGCAGCGGCACCTGCCAACTCTCGGCGAAAAAGTAGAAATGTGCTTGACGAAAATACCTGGTCAAAATGCCGGGCGGCGGCATCTTCATTATCTGTCCCGTCTCGGCGTCAATCAGCAATGAGTCCGCGCCCAGGCCTCCGACGGCCTGATAGACTGGACGACCGTCCCGCATTAGTAGGGTTAAAGCAGTTGTCGGTAGTTTTCTTCCAACGAAGTCGTCGGCACGTTGCAGAGCCTGAGCCGGCGAAACCCGCACGCGGCCAGGCGCTATGCTTTCAACCTTGACTCCCTCTACCACATTGGGCCAGGCGTAAAGGAAGCCGCTCGACGCCCACGCCAATACAGGAACCGCCACAATCAATCCTAGCCAGGTATGCGTTCGGTAGATAACAGATCGCATAAAATCCTCGAATGTAAGGCGGCGCGGGGCTTGAACGGGCCTTCGGGCCCAGACTAATGAGCCGAGCTTCCGCGCTTTAGCAAGTAAATAAACAACGGAGCGCCGATCAATGCCGTGATCGCGCCCACCGGCAGTTCGCGAGGCGCAATTACAGTGCGGGCCAGCGTATCCGCAACAACAACAAATGATGCGCCGGCGAGCGCCGCCGCGGGAATCGTCAAACGGTTATCGCCGCTGGTGGACATGCGGACTAAATGCGGGACAACGAGTCCGACATAACCGACCGAACCGCTCAGCGCAACTGAAACACCGACAAGCAGACTAGCCGCCAGAAAAACCTGTAGACGTACTCGTCCAACCTCAACGCCGAGGTCAAAAGCGTCGCGCTCGCCAAGCATTAGCAGATTGAGCGGACGCGCTTTGAGTGTCAGCGCCGCGACCCCCACAACGGTTGAAGCCACGATGACCCAGAGCGAGCCGGGTGCGGCCTGGGAGAGGTCTCCAAGTAACCAAAAAGTAAACGAACGGATTCGCGTTGCGTCCATCAGAGTGGTGATGAAAACGATCACCGAAGATTGGAACGTCGTGACGATCACACCGGCCAGGATTAACCTCTCGGGCGACACACCGGCGCGGCCCCGCGCCAACTGATAAACGACGAAGGTTGCGGCCAGCGCGCCCGCAAATGCCATCAACGGTCGAGTCCATTCGTTCGCTCCCAGGAAAACGAGCGCCACCATTGTTCCCACCGCGGCGCCGTTTGAAATCCCCAGCAGGTAGGGCTCGGCAAGCGCATTCCGAAGAAGCGCCTGATAACTCGCGCCGGCTGCGGCAAGAGACGCACCGACCGTCGCCGCCAATAAAATGCGAGGTAAACGTATGTCAAAGAGAATCGCGCGTTGTGTTGCGGTCAGGGCGTCAGTGTCGGTTCCTCCCGTGAACAGCGCGCGGAGTACATCCATGACGGGCACGCGCTCGCTGCCCAAAGTCGCCGCGATGACTACGATCAGGAGCAGCAGGACAGTGAGCGCCCCACAAACGATAAGCGTCTTACGCAACGTCGCACGGGCACTGTGATCCGCCGAGGCGATGCCCCGACCGAGGGTTGGGATTTGCTGGTTCAAACTATTGCTCACTTAAAAGCTTCCGGATGAAGTGCGTGGGCCATCTGCTCCAAACCGTCGAGAAGTCGCGGCCCTGGCCTGGTTAACAGATCGCCCTCGATTTGATAGACACGGCCATTCTGGGCAGCGGGCGAATTCCTCAGCGCCGGCGCCACCTTTGTGTTGGCCGCCGCCCCCATCGAATCGCCCGAAAGCATGATTACAGCTTCGGGGCGGGAAGCGAGGGCGGCTTCATCGCTCAATCGTGGCCAAGCCTCGTTGACATCCGCAGTCACGGAGCGTCCGCCGGCGCGCTCAATTAGATTCGTCACGAACGAGCCCTTGCCTGCTGTGTATAGCGGCTGACCAGACAATTGAAAAAACACCGAGACAGGAGGACGCCCGGCGACGGCGCGCTCCACGTTTTCAGATCGCGCTCGCAACCGTTTCACTACTTCAGAAGCAGCCTCAGGCTCATTTAACAGATCGCCAATGCCCGAGATTGAGCGAAATACGCCTTCAAGATCGTGCGGGTCAGTGATGTAGACGGCGATCTGATGCTCGTTTAATTGATTCGCAAAGGCCTCCAATTGGGAGGCTGTCGACACCACGACGAGCTGCGGGCGAAGCGCGAGGAGGCGTTCAATGCTCGGTTGCATCGTGTCGCCAACTTTGGTCACGTTCCTGGCTTCCGCGGGGTAATTACAGAACGTTGTATTGCCGACCAGTCGATCACCTGCACTGACTGCATAAATAATCTCAGTCAAATTCGGAGCAAGCGAGACTACTCGGTCAATCCTGGGCGGAATAATAAGTTTCCGACCCGACTCGTCTACGACTTCTCGGTGACTTAACGGAGCGTTTTGTGGCTGGGATGCGTTTCGGCCCAAGCAGGCGTTGGCAAACAACACTGCACACAAGAGCAGCAGACCAGCCACCAGTCGATATTCAGAAAATGAGAGTTGTAGTTGCAAAAAATCCCGCCGATCGTTTGCCCCAAAACGAAAAGGAGCAGGCAATCGGCGGGACTGAAAAGAATTTTTTCGGAACCCGTGCGGCCTGAACGCCTTTCCGCGAAGCGTTCTCAAGCTGCAAAGCCCCTGGGCAGGTCTCCTGGCTTAGAGTTTCTCCTGCATCAGTCTCTCGGTCATTAACCGAAGACGCGATGCTGGATTCTCATCACAGTGGCGCGACCGCGCGGGATTCTCACCCGCTTCCCTATTCTCCTCGCTAAACGAGGCACCCGGATGCTTATGATAGAAAGAGCTAAACTCGGTCCAAATTCACCGCGGACGGTATCATCGCGTATACGCGAGTGTCAAATAGCTTCAACAGCGATTGGCTTTAACCAGGAGACAGTAGTCAGGCTGGTCCCGAATACAATGTTGCGACGCCTAACTTTGCCCTCCCTTTTTTCCTCAAGTAAGATGGCGCGTTCACAAATTCCGCTGGAGTGTTAATACCTGAATGATAAAGACCGTTGAGTGGACAAATGAAGGCATCCGCATGATCGACCAGCGACTGCTGCCCACCGAGGAGAAATACCTTACGCTGCGATCGTGGGAAGAGGTCGCAGAAGCCATTAAGAAAATGGTGGTGCGTGGTGCGCCGGCAATTGGAGTCTCTGCAGCAATGGGACTTGCGCTGGGCGCCAGCCAATCAGTTGGTATGTCGGTCGCCGATTTGGAAGATGATTTCGGTTATATGTGCCAGGTGATGAGCCAAACCCGCCCCACTGCCGTCAACCTTTTCTGGGCCATTGACCGAATGCGAAGAGTGTTTGATTTAGAAAAGAGCAAGACCCAGGATGTGGATAAGTTAAAGGCGAAGCTAATCGAAGAGGCGCAAAAGATTTTCGCGGAGGACATCGCAGCCAACCGTGCGATCGGACGTTATGGCGCGGAACTTATCAACGATGGTTCGACAGTGTTGACGCATTGCAACGCGGGTGCGTTGGCAACAGCCGGCGACTACGGAACGGCGCTGGGCGTAATTCGTGGAGCTAGAGACGCGGGCAAACGCGTCGCCGTGATTGCAGATGAGACCAGGCCATTTTTACAAGGCTTGCGACTAACTGCGTGGGAACTCGCCCAGGACGGCATTCCCGTAACGGTAATTACTGACAACATGGCAGGCCATGTTATGAAAAGCGGGAAAGTTGATTCGGTGGTAGTTGGTGCAGACCGGATTGCCGCAAACGGGGACACTGCTAACAAGATTGGCACTTACATGGTCGCTGTGCTTGCAAAAAGACACAAGATACCTTTTTACGTTGCTGCTCCAATTACCACTCTTGACTTGTCTTTGAAGTCCGGCGATGAAATTCCTATTGAGGAACGCGACACGAAGGAAGTGACTCATATCCGCGACCAGCAGATGGGGCCGGACGGAGTGGCCGTACACAACCCGGCGTTTGACATAACTCCAAATGAATTGATCGAAGCCATTATTACCGACAAGGGAGTTGCTCGTGCGCCTTACGTCGAGAGCTTGAGCAAGTTGTTAGAGGTTGGAGCTGGTTCGACGGCTTGAGAGCGATTGTTGTCAGCGCGACGTTAAGATCGAGCGAAACGGCTTTTCTTCCACCAATCGATCGTGCTGGCCAAGCCTTGTCGCAAGTCTACCTTCGGTTCAAATCCCAGCAGATCACGCGCACGAGTGATATCTGCCAGACTGTGCTTCACGTCACCGGGTCGTGGATCCCTGTAGTCAGCAGTCACATCAAGGTTACCAGTAAGGTCTTTCAGCTCATCCAATAGCTGATTCAGCGAGATACGCTCACCATTGGCGATATTGATCACCTGGCCGATTCCGTTCGTACTTTCGGCCGCCTTCAAATTCGCTTCAACGACATTATCAATGTAGGTGAAATCGCGGGATTGTTCGCCGTCTCCGTAAATAACGGGACGTTCGCGACGGAGGAGAGCACTTATGAAACGGGAGATTACACCCGAGTATTGTGAACTGGGATCCTGACGCGGCCCAAAGACATTGAAATATCTCAGCGAAATGGTTTCCAGTCCGTAGACTCGCGTAAATACCTGGCAGTAATGTTCGCCAACGAGCTTTGCAACGGCGTAAGGAGAAAGCGGTTCAGGCAGCATCGTCTCTACCTTGGGAAGCGTCGGTTGATCGCCATATGCGGAACTGGATGCGGCGTAAACCAGGCGCTTGACCTTTTT
>JALZOO010000363.1 GCA_030913905.1 Acidobacteriota bacterium | reverse complement strand
AAACCGGACAGTCCAAGTGCGATGGGATCGGCGTTGACATACTCGCGTAGATCCAGCGTATCGCGTAAAAGATAGGGAGCAAGAGTCGATTTTCCCGCTCCGTTGGGCCCGGCAATGATCACGACTTGGGGTGTCGCTTCGTTCATAAAGCTATTTACCCGCCCGCCATTCATCGCCGCGGCGATTCAGATCGTCAAGCGCGTTCTGCAATTCATCACGCTTGGCCTGCAACATTGCTTCGTCTGCATCCGCCGGTACATAGATAGGTGGCGCAACATATACTCGCGCGAGTGTAAACGGTTTGGGCCTGGAACGAATCCCAACTCGGTGCTTTCCAGTAGCGTTTGAGCGTCATGGTCACCGGCATCATGGGATGGCCAGACTTCTTGGCCAGCAACACCGGCCCCATCTTCCCCACGTAGGGAGGCCCTTTTGGCCCATCAAGAGTGAAGGCGGTCGTGCATCCCTGGCGCATCAGCCGAGCCATCTCCACCACCGCTCCAACGCCGCCTCGAGTAGAAGACCCGCGCACCGCTCCGTAGCCGAATCGTTGAATAAACCTGGCGATGTACTCACCATCAAAGCTCTTGGACGTCATTACCACTATGCGGCGTTTGCGCCACCAGTACGTCGTCAGAAAGATTCGGTCGTGCCAGAAGTTGTAAATGGGAAGTCCACTATCGCGCATGGCGGCTTCGTGGTTTTCCCAACCGATAAGTTCAAACTTCACCGTGATACCGATGAGGTTGATGACGAGGTAGAACGCAAGATCGGCGGCGCGAATCAGGAGACGCTCTTTCGGCGAGTATTCAGAAAGGTCGGCGAAGGTATAAGCCCGGTCGACGGTTTTCTCAATCCTGTTTGCGCGGAGTTGTGGTTCGGCGGAAATCTGCATGCGTACGTCGGAAGTATAGCGAACTTAGCTCGATGCCGCTTACAGCAGTCGAGTTATTCACTAATACAGTGATGGCTCTCCCCGCGGTCTTGTCTTCCACCGCTTATGGATCCACAACCACTGCTCGGGATTGCGCCTGATGTAATCTTCGACGACCCTGGTAATCTCGGCAGTCAGTGTCCGAACATCTTCCTGCTGGTCTCCAGTCCGATTTATTGTTAGTGGCGGCAAGATATGAACTTTGAACTTGCCGCGGCTTTGATCCCAGGGAACAAAGATCGGTAACACGGTCGCGTTAGTACGCAACGCCAGCTTCGCGACCATGAACGTGGTTGAAGCGGGCACGCCGAAGAAGTCGACAAAGACAGCCTCCTCCTCCAGCGTGTTGAGGTCCACCAGCAGCCCGAGGGTTCCGCCGGCCTGTAGAATTTTAAGCATCGAGCGCGCCGCGCCGCGTTTGTCTACAGATCGATTACCAAACCGCGTGCGGCTGCGATCCACAAACTGTTCTACTTTTGGGTTGTCAATCCGACGAACCAGAAAACTGAGCGCGTGATCTCGGAGCGATAAGCCAAAGCTCGATAGCTCCCAGGCCCCAACGTGCCCGGTAAAAAGAATCACCGGGTTTCCATTAGCTTTTTCGGCTTCGAGATTCTCCAGGCCTTCCCACTCGGTGAGGCTTAACAACGAATCGCGATTGGCGGTTGAAAACTGACTGAACAGTCCCAGTTGCCGTCCGAGACTTTGAAAGCAGGCAGACAGAATCTGCTGTCTTTCCACTTCAGTTTTCTCCGGGAAAGCTAACTCCAGGTTGCGCCGGCCAGTTTGCCGTAAATCTGCGGCGACTAGATAGGCAATGCGGCCCACCACTTGTCCGAGCCGCATTGCCGCCCGCGGCGGCATTAAACCCAGCGCGCCCAAAATTGGACGCGCTGCTGCGTATTCGAGCCACGCTTGAAGTTTCCCAGGCTTTGCCATAGAGGTCAGACAGGAGGCGTAGTGTAACGTATGGAGAATTCGAAGGGGTAAATGCGCCGGCCGCCCAGCCCCCCAATATTGCTTATCACTTGTGTCTCGGGGTGATATATTTCGAACGCGGCCCCATCAAAAATCGTATTAACTTGCGGAAAGCGTCGGCCGCGCTTAATCTCCCTCGGACATCACCTAATTAGAGGAGCTGGATGCAGAAACGCAGGATTCTCATCGTCGATAATAACGATGAGCTCCGGACAATTCTCGAGGAGGTCCTCGGCAAGTTGGGCCACAAAGTGGTGGTTACCGGCGACCGCGAGCAGGCGCTCGACCGCGATGACCTCGACGAGTTTGACATCATCATCAGTGATCTCACCGAGCAAGCAGAAAACAACGGCCGCCCCGTCACAGAGTTGCATCGCAAGCACCTGCTGGTTCCGTTGCCGTCCACTGGGGAGGAGCCCAACCTGATCAAGGCGTTCAAGCTGGGAGCGGCCAACTACCTTCGGTCAGCGTACGATAGAGATGAGCTCCGGCAGATAGTCGAACAGACGCTATCTTACAAACTCCGCTACGTTGACGATCCTACCCTGCTTTCCCACACTCACGAAAAAATAGAATTTGAAATACCCAGCGACCTGACACTGATGAATGGTGTCCTGCAATACCTGCTGGGCCGGGTTGCCAAGTTAGGCCTGATCACGCTCGAAGGATCGAATCTATTCGTGGCGCTCGATGAAGCCTTCGTCAACGCAGTCAAGCATGGAAACAAAAATGATCCGACGAAGCTGGTGCGCGTTGGCGCCGAGCTTTCTCCCAAAGAAGCATGTTTCACAGTTGAAGATGAAGGCGAAGGATTTGATGTGCGAACAATACCTGACCCGTGCGATCCGGCTAACTTGTTCAAGTCGTCAGGCCGCGGCGTATTGCTGATCTACAACATCATGGACGAAGTTGAGTACAATGCGCAGGGTAATCGCGTAAAGATGGTAAAGAGACCGGAACGCTCGGTCGAAGCTCAACTCGTTGAACCAGGCACACCCAACGACGAACACGCCCACAACCGCTGATCGTTTTTCCACACGCCAAAAATCTGTGGCCGCGACAGATCATGCCAATCCGGCACACTCATTCTGGAGAGCCTGGCCGTGGTGGCTGCTTCCCGCACTGTGTGCGCTGATCCTCGTGCTGTGGTTTGTCGATCCTTTCATTGGGGATTGGGACGGCATGGACTACACGATGTTGTCCGTTGCCGGGTATCCCTCGTCGATGGCGCTGGGCCGAAACCTTTTCATTTTTGAGAACTACATACTCTACCGGTTGGCCCACAGCTTATTCGGTATTCAGCCGGATCAGGCCTATCTGATTTTCAAGTACACAGTTGTCGCGCAGGCCCCAATGGCTGTAGTGGCCTGTTGGGTCCTTGCGCGTGACGTTTCGCAGTCACTTTACACACCCACGCTGGCGGCACTGTTTTTAGTGTTCTCGCCCGTGTTCGTGCTTTACAGCGGGCAAGTGATGACTGACGTGCCTTCAGTGCTGCTGCTTGCCATCGCGTTGACAATTCACCTGCGAGGTCTTAAACAAAACCGCGTTTGGATGGTCCTATTAGGAGCGGCTCTGTTAGGTCTGGGAATGAATCTTCGCGAGACAATTGGATTTTATTTCCCCTGGTTAGTGTTAGCTCCGTTCGTTTGCGGGTGGAAACTCAATCGCCGCACCATCCTCTGGATCGCGCTTTCTTGTTTGTTGTTCCTGCTCTTCGCGTTTGGTTGGTTTGCCTTCTGGTTCATTACTGACACGCACTACCGAGGGATTTGGTATGGCTGGCGCGAATCTATGAGACTGGAAACTGAGCGGCATCCAGTGACGCTGAAGAACCTATGGCCCTACCTTGGATATTTCTTCGTCTCGGCGCCGCTCATTTTTGTTTCACTTCCGTTCGCGTTTATCAAGGAGTGGCGTAAGCGAAGGCTATCGACGATGTTGTTGCTTGCCGCAACCGGATTCTTGGCTAATCTTGCGTTGTTTCTCAACTACAGCACGGCAATCAACTGGCGCTATTTCTTAACCGGGTTGCCGGCGATTGCGCCCCTTTGCGCACACTTCCTGCTTGGCACAGTTGAGCGGCGCGTACCAAACGTTCGGCTCGCTTTCGCCGCCTGTGTCATTGCCGTGTTGGCTGTTGCAGTGACATTCAGCCTGCTCATCCGTCCGGCCAGCAAGCAGTTCATCGAAAGACGGGCCATGAGCAGAGAGTATCGTCATCAACTGGCAAACCTGCCGCCAGACGGGGTGCTGATTTCCGGCTCACAGACCATTGCGGTCACCTACTGGAAGGCGATGGGCGCGGGAAGATGGAAAACGATTGGAACCGGCGGCGGCTGGCCCGGCGACGACAATCTCGTTCCCGTTATTGAAAGCTATCTGCAGCAGGGACACCGCGTCTTTTTGGACACGGATCCACGATGGTGGCTGCCGTGCGGTTGGCAGCGAGACGAAATTCCCGCAATCGTCAATCTGCAAAAGCATTTCAGCTTTCGACGTGTGACGGAGACCATCTATGAAATAAGACCGCGCGGCGAACAAGGCGCCATCGATTCGCCGAATCTGGAAATACTGCTGCCGGAAAATCGACCGGAAGATACCAAGAAGTGTCCACCGATCCACGGGTGAGCAGAAGTCAGAGATCAGAGGTCAGAAGTCAGAAGTCAGGAGACAGAAGACAGAAGACAGTGCAGAAATCGAGATACCCGACTACAGCGACAAACTTCAGAGCGCAGCATTTTGCAAACTTGGAAAGAATGACCTCGAAGGACTTCTGAATTCTGAATTCTGACTTCTGAATTCCTCTGACAAACAATGCCTTACGAACTTTTCCTGGCTCTTCGTTACCTTCGTTCTCGTCACAAGCGTCGCCTTGCCCGGGTCACCACGCTGATTGCTGTCGCCGGGATCGCGATGGGCGTGGCGGCTTTGATCGTTGCTCTCGCGCTCGCTAACGGTTTTCGCGATGAGCTGCGCGACAAGATATTGCGCGGCACTGCGCACGTGACGGTCATGCGCGGCGACGGCCAGCCCATGCCCAATTATGAAACCGTGGCACAAAGTGTTCGGAGTGTGGACGGCGTAGTAGCGGCGTCGGGTACGACCTACGATGGCGCAATGGTGATTGGACCAAAGGGGTCGGCGTATGCAGTGCTCCGCGGAATCGAATTTTCGCAGCAAGACATGGAAGAAATAGCCAAGTCCGTCACAGAGGGTTCGGCTAATTCATTGTTGGAGACAAAACGCGACGCGAACGAACTGCCCGATGTGCTGGTCGGTTCGGAGTTGGCATCGCGAACAGGTCTTCAGATGGGCGACCGGGCTGAAATAATACCGGCGAGCCCTGGTCTGTCATTGTCGAATTCGAGCCGGCGTCTTGTGCGTGTAGCCGGCATCTTTCGGTCAGGACTATTTGAATACGACTCAACCTGGATCTATCTACCGCTGGCCACCGCATCGGCGTTTGCGGGCGAAGCGCATGCGGCCAGTGTCGTTAGCGTGCAGGTGAGGGACATTTACGACGTCAAGCAAACCGCGGCGAAGATTCGCGAACTGCTTGGCTCTTCCTACACAACTGTTGATTGGCAGGAAGCGAATCGTCCGTTGTTTACAGCCCTGGCGCTGGAGCGGCGTATCGGCGTCATTATTCTCGGCCTCATCATTTTTGTTGCGGCACTGAACATCACTACCACCTTGATTCTTGTTGTTATGGAACGTCGTCGTGACATCGCCATTCTCAACGCAATGGGCGCTACCAGCAGAAGCATCATGAGTGTGTTTGTGATTGAGGGTGCTGTTGTCGGCGTGCTGAGCGCTCTGTTCGGTTTGTCGCTGGGATTCATCGCTATTGTCATGACGAATCGTTTCAAACTGATCAGCCTGCCGGCCGATGTTTATTCAATCAGCAGCGTGCCTCTGAATTTGCAGTTGCGGGATTCACTAGTCGCTGCCGGGTTGGCAATTATTCTGAGTGTCGTCGCCACGATCTATCCGGCACGCGCAGCCGCGAAGATTCGTCCCGCGGAACTGCTGCGCGATGCAGGGTGAAAAGAGTCCAATGTCCAAAGTCCAAAGTCCAAAGTCGACTACCGAAAGCTCCGAAGCTGCTGAAGCGCGCAAAAGTTGCAACGCTGCAGCTCAGGGTGAGCAAGCGGACATTGGACATTGGACATTGGACATTGGACCAAACGCGGACATTGGACCTTGGACATTGGGCTTTGGGCTAAGAGTCAGCGACCTTCGCAAGAGCTTCCAAACGCCGAGCGGCGATCGACTTGAAGTCTTGCGTAGCGTCTCGCTATCCGTTGAGGCAGGTGAGGCTGTGGCAATCATGGGCGCGTCTGGCGCCGGCAAATCTACTTTGTTGCATTTGTTGGGTGGACTCGAAGCGCCGGATCACGGAAGCATTGAAGCGGGAGGTTTTTCCATTCACGACGCGCCGTCGCAGCCACTAGCTCACTTCCGCAATCATCGGCTGGGTTTGATATTTCAGTTTCATTATCTGCTCCACGATCTCACGGCCGCCGAAAACGTCAGCTTGCCGTTGATGATCAGTCGAATGGGTCGTCATGCCGCACAGTCTCGAGCGATGCGCATCCTGCAAAAGGCGGGTCTTGGGGGTCGCAGTTCGCACCTTGTCGGAGACCTTTCCGGCGGCGAGCGGCAGCGAGTGGCCGTGTGCCGCGCTTTGGTGACCCAACCGGCACTGGTGCTGGCGGACGAACCCACCGGGAATCTTGACGCGGCAATCGGCGACGAAATTGCGCGTTCCCTCATTTCCTACGCCAGGGACACACCTGCCGTGGTGATTATCGCCACTCATAACAGCAGTCTGGCCGAGCTTTGTGATCGCACGTTGGTTTTGAAGGGCGGAAAGCTAGTCTCTGGCTGAGGAAAGCTGCGTGGTGGCGGCTCGGGTCTGAAATAAACCTCCACTTGCGCCTTTTATTATGGGGAAACCATACAAACCTTCTTGCACTCTCAGTGATGGGTTATAATGACGCCGTGCCGGGCGAACGCGTTCAGTCGCCCGGCAACGTAATCATAAGCACCGGATACAACAACACGAATGTTCGAACGCTACACTGAAAAAGCTCGCCGGGTAATTTTCTTCGCACGTTACGAGGCATCGCAGTTTGGCGCGCCGGCAATCGAACCAGAACATTTGCTATTGGGCCTGATGCGCGAAGACAAGACGCTGACCGGGCGCTTTTTCCCCCGCGCACAGGTTTCTATCGAATCGATTCGTAAGGAGATCGAAGGCCGCACGCTTTTGCGCGAAAAGATTTCCACTTCCGTCGAGCTCCCACTGGCTCCGGAAACGAAGCGCGTGCTTGCCTATGCGCACGAAGAAAGTGATCGTCTCCAACACCGGCACATCGGCACGGAGCATCTTCTGCTCGGACTGCTGCGCGAAGATCGCTCGATGGCTGCGGAAATCCTGTATGAACGCGGACTGCGGTTGAACGCGGTTCGTGACGAAATTGCCCGACAGACCGGAGCCGATGCCCGCGGTTCTCAAAAGAAAGATACGCCACACCTCGTCGAGTTCTCTCGCGATCTCACCGACGATGCTTCAAACGACAAACTGGATCCATTGATTGGACGCGAAGCTGAGATCGAGCGCGTGGTTCAGATACTCTGCCGCCGTACTAAAAACAATCCGGTACTTATTGGCGAACCCGGCGTAGGAAAGACCGCGATAGTTGAAGGACTGGCCCAGCGGATCGTTCGCGGGGAAGTTCCGTCGTTTTTGGAGAACAAGCGCATCCTGTCACTCGATCTGTCGCTCATCGTTGCCGGTACTAAGTATCGTGGTCAGTTCGAAGAACGCCTGAAACAGATCATGCGCGAGCTGATCGAGAATCCGCAGTACATAGTCTTCATCGACGAGCTTCACACTTTAGTCGGTGCAGGATCGGCGGAAGGCTCGCTGGATGCGGCAAACATCTTGAAGCCCGCGCTTTCACGCGGCGAGATTCAGTGCATTGGCGCCACCACGCCGGCCGAGTTTCGAAAGTCGATTGAAAAAGACCGTTCGCTCGAGCGGCGCTTTCAGG
>JALZOO010000311.1 GCA_030913905.1 Acidobacteriota bacterium | reverse complement strand
AACCGGGAGCGTTAGCGACCGGGTAGCCTCTAACCCAAGAGGACTTTATTTTGGCGCTATTCGGTCGCGGTAGCCTCTTGCCCAAGCAAACCCGGTCGCTACCGCTCCCGGTTCTGTATTCGCTGACCCACGGAGGGCTTCCTTAATTCCGGTCACTACCCCGACGAGTCGGGGTTCTGATACCGCTACGCGGACGCCATTTTGGCGCTTTAACGCGCGGCGTCCCCGGTTGGACAACTCGAATTGCCATAGGATCAGGTCGCTTTTGTTTTTGTCACGGCCACGTATTGTGGTATCCAGCGACCCTTCGAAGAGTGCTCTATCAACTGGCCGAGTCGTTTCAGCCTGGTTTCCTTCTTCTTAGCGCTGAGTATCCACCAGGTTATTGCCTTTCGATAAGAAGCACGTTGCTCATTGAAATATTTCCAAGCGACGGAATTCTTTTTCAACTCGCTGGCATATGGATCGGGTAGCTCGACGCTGCGTTGTTCATAAGTATAAATTCCCGACCGGTATTCCTTGCGCGCGGCAAACGCCTTCAGACCTGCGGGCTGCATCAATCGCTGCTTGATTAGTGCGTTCGCGCGGTTGATATTTACCGAACTCCAAACGCTCCTCTTTCTTCGCGGAGTGAAGCGGATGGTGTAACTCACGTCGTCGACGCTTTTTCGTAACCCGTCAATCCAGCCAAAGCAAAGTGCTTCATCGACAGATTCCGGCCAGGTAATACTCGGCTTGCCTGAATCTTTTTTGTAGTAACCAACCCACAACTCGGCCACCGAAGTATGATGCGTCTGAAGCCACTTTCGGAAATCGGCCGGAGTTTTAAAGAATTTAATCTTCAAGTTGTTGAGTTTGGATCAGTATCGCCAGCTCGTTAAGTCGGCGCCTGGCGGCGCGCTCTTCATAATGCGAGCTACGATCTTCGGCGCAAAAAATTGGTGATACCGCAAACGTGAAATCGCGTTCGGTAGTGTATGGTCGCCATTCCAACAATGTTCCGCGCGGGGTTGATAGTCGACTTCGCCGTCATAGTGCGGAGCCGTCGTGGTCTTGAGAAAGTCCTCGACCAGGTAGACTGCGTTGTTGAGAAAGTAGTTGTCAGCTTCGCCGACGTAGATGTGGAGCTTGCCCTGAAGTTTAGGCCCAAGGGTTTTCCAGTCGCGACGAAGGATGTGACCCAGGTCGTAATGTTCCTTCCAATAAGCCGCCACGGTCGGATCGATCTTGCCGGTTAACTTGTCCCAAATAGGTTTCGGATAACCATCCTTGCCGACCGGCGAATACACAGCTTCCCAGATGTCGAACTGACCGCCCGAGCGACTGTGCGTGCCGAGTGCTAACTCCATGTGGTTCATATCCTCGACTGTAGCTGAGAGTTCGCCGAGATAGTTTCGTTTTCCCGGGCGGCGAATCTGTTTCCAGGGCGCATCGGCATAGTAAGCATTGTCGTGCTCGTAGATATTCACGACCGTATAAGCGCGAAAGTCGATCGGATCCGGACATGCGCCCCACGCGCCGTTGTACTCGTCCGGATAGAAAATTTGTGCCGCCAACGCCTCCCAGCCACCGGTTGAGCCTCCATACATGAAGCGAGCCCAGCCCTTGCCGATGCCGCGAACCCGCTGCTCGACAAAAGGAATCAGCTCATACGTGATTGCGTCGCCGTATGGTCCCAGGTTGGCTGAATTAACGGCATACGAATCGTCGTAGTAAGGATTTGCGTGCTGGATCTCGATAATGATCATTCGCGGGAAGTTTGGTCCCGTCCATTCCTGATAGAACTTGTAGGCTTGCTCCTGAACGATCCGGTTGTACCCCTCAAGTTTGAATCGCTCGCTGTAGACCGGTTTCAGATTCGGATCGGGCGGCGTTTCGCGAAACCCGCCGAACGTGGCAGGGAAGTGACCGTGAAAAATCACCAGCGGATAACGAGCGTTAGGATGTGTATCGAAGCCTTCAGGTAACAGAACGTTGGCGGCGAGATGCATTGGGCGTCCCCAGAACTTCGATAGCAATTTGCTCTCAAGTCGCACATGCTTGATGTATTTCGTGTCTTTAGGAGGATCAATTGGTGGAATAACTTTGTCTAGCGTGAGCTTGATGGATCGACTGTCGCTTGCGCTGACCGTAATCTTTACGGGTGTGCTGTAAGGGTTTCCGGGCGCACGACTCCACTGCTGCCCTTCGCCACGATCCATCGGCAACTTGATCGTGTGTCCGTCAGAACGCTTGAATGTTTCATACCGGTGCAACAAAGCCTGGACGTAATACTCGCCGGGCTTCAACTCTGCGAGTGAGCGTATGGGATAACCGAAGGCGCTCGCGTCAACAGTTGCTTCCTGCCCAGGTTTTAGTCCCTCGACATCGACGCCAAAAACCTGCTGCGTGTTCAGGTCTTCGTTGATTTGGAGACGAGGCTCGGCCGCATTGTTCTTTGACAGCAAAAGGAGAAGGCGACCGTCGAGTGGGCGGTTACTGCTGGCTGCAGGAAAGGAGACTGTGAAACGGATGTTGGAACTTTGCTGACTTCTGGCCTCATCTGTAATGACAAACAATGACGAAGCGAGAAGCGTTAGTAGCAGAGACAGGCGGACTCTTGATCGCATGGTTTCTCTCCTTAGATTGCGCGCGTGTTCCGTGTCTTGGTGCCAAGCGCTGAGAATCGGGTGCGACTATTCGCTAAACTGGCCCGCCGGCAGCGCCGCGTCTTCTTCACTCGGTTGTGTTGCGGGAATTTCCCGCCGGGCGCCGTCGGCATACTGAAGTTTGTAAAGCTTCCAATACAAGCCTTGCTGCCCTAACAACTCCTGATGCGTGCCCTGCTCACGAATCTCGCCATGATGAAGCACGATGATTTGGTCGGCGCGTTGAATTGTCGAAAGCCGGTGGGCCACTACGATCGAGGTGCGATTTCGCATCACCCGCTCGATGGCTTGCTGGATGAGTTGTTCGGTTTCAGTGTCTATCGAACTGGTGGCTTCATCGAGAATCAGCAGCGCGGGGTCAAACGCAAGCGCGCGAGCAAACGAGATCAACTGCTTCTGACCTACCGACAAGCCGGCGCCGCGCTCCTTCACTTCGGCTTGATAAGCGCCCTTCAGACGCTTTATGAACTGTTCGGCGTGAACTTCCTGCGCCGCCCATTCAACGCGCTCCTCGGAAATGTCGCTGCGGCCGAGACGGATATTACCTTCAACAGTACCGCTAAAAAGAAATATTTCCTGAAGCACTACGGCAAAATTCTCTCGGAGCGATTGCAGATCCCAGTCGCGAAGGTCAACACCATCCAGCAGAATACGGCCGCGTTGGACATCGTAAAAACGCATCAGCAGATTTGTGATGGTTGACTTGCCCGATCCGGTATGGCCCACAAGCGCGATCGATTGCCCGGGTTCAACCTTGAATGAAACGTCTTTGAGGACCCAGTCTTCGTCGTTATAGGCAAACCAGACATTTTCAAATTCGATGTTCCCGCGAGCGCGGCCCGACTTTTTCGGTTGTTCCGGACTGGTAATGGCCACAGGGAGATCAAGCGTCTTAAAAATTCGATGCGAGGCGACGACGGCGGATTGAAGCACGTTGTATTTGTCCGAGATGTCGCGGATCGGCTGAAACAGGAAGCTCGAATACTGTATGAACGCTACCAGCGCCCCCAGCGTTAGCACCGTGTGCTCGGGGGTGTTCTGCATCACGCGATAGCCGCCATACCAAATGATTAGCGCGATTCCCAACGCGCCGATGAAATCCACCAACGGGAAAAACACCGCGTAATAAAAAATTGTATCTATGTTGGCTTTCCGGTATTCAGCGTTAATCTGCCGAAACTTTTCTACGGATTTGCCTTCAGCGTTGAAAATCTGAACAGTTTGCGCGCCTGCGAAATGTTCCTGGAGAAATGCGTTGATACGGGCGAGCCGGGTTCTGACCATGTCGTAGCCTCGGCGCGCGCCTTTTCGAAACCAGGACGTCGCCGCAAACAACAATGGCACGGTCATTAGTGTCACCAGGGTAAGCCGCACATCCATCCAAAGCATCGCGGCAATGATGGCGATGATCATTACGAGGTCGCCCATCAAATCCGTAATGCCTGCTGTGAATAGTTCGTTTAGCGAATCAACGTCGCTGGTAAGGCGAGTCATAATGCGCCCGACAGGATTGCGATCGTAATAAGCAATTTCCTGGTGCTGTAGTTTGTCGTAGAGTTCGCGACGCATGTCGAACATTACGTATTGCCCAACGGAGTTGAGTAACAGCGCCTGAAAATACGAAAAGACGAGACGTAGGACCTGCACTCCAAGATACAAGACCAGGAGTAGCTCCAACCCCGATAGCTGTTTCGGAAGGATGTACCAATCAATCGCGTACTGTGTGAACTTTGGTTGAAGAATGCCTAGCAAGTTAAGCATCATTGTCAGAAGGAGTGCGGGCACCAGCATCCGCAGGTAAGGGCGCAGATATCTGAGCAACCGGCGTGCGACCCTGAAGTCGTACGTCTTACCAATGGCCTCTTCCTCGTGAAATTGTTTTACGGCCGTTGACATCGAACCTATAACATCCCGCCTGACGACTTTTTGTAGGTGGCGGCGAGCAGTTGTTGGCGGCGCGGAAAATGAAAAGCAGTGCCCACTGCCGCTATGATGAAGAGCAGATAAAAGTCACGATTGCCGATGACGAAACATTCCAGTAGTCCCAATAAGGCACTGAGTTCACACATCGCGCACGCGACTACCAAGCCGATTTGAACGAGTTTGACGTCTTGATTATCGATTGAACGCTCGAGCAGTTTTCTCTTAACTGCAAATGAAAGAAGAACGAGCAACGTGCCAACTGCTGTCAAGACAAACACCCAGAGCGAGCTTTGCGGAGCAGTCGCGTAGGTTCGCTCTGGTGCGGCAAATATTGCCAGCAGGAAGAACAGACCAATGTTCATCAGTAGTGCGAACCACAAGATGACCATGCTTTGGTGTCGTTTGTTGAGATCTTCTGTCATGGGCAAACGAAATCGGTCGGCGACTAAGTCAACGCCAGTTCCTCTTCCAGCAGTTGTCTTTCATATAGCGCCGCGTATTCTCCGCCAAGCGCGAGTAGCTCGTCATGGGTTCCTTGTTCGATGATTCCGCCCTCGTCGAGCACGCAGATTAGATCGGCATCGCGCACCGTCGAGATACGATGCGAGACAATCAAGCTAGTTCGGCCACGCATCACCCCACGCAGTTGTGCCAGGATTTTTTCTTCGGTGTAGGTGTCAACCGAAGAAAGGGCATCGTCCAGAATCAGTATGCGCGGTTCCCGAAGCACAGCCCGCGCTATAGCTGTACGCTGCTTCTGGCCACCAGATAGCGTCAGACCTCGTTCGCCAACCAGCGTGTCCAAGCCGGCGGGGAAGCCGGCAATGTCCTCAGACAAGCCAGCGACATCCGCCGCCCATTCGATCTGTTTACGGTCAGCGTGTTCTAGGCCGAACGCAATATTCTCGGCGAGCGTGTCGCTAAACAAGAATGTCTCTTGCGGAACGTAGCCGATTCCGGAGCGCAATTGTGATAGCGGATAGTCTCGAACAGAAACACCGTCGACGGTTACCGTTTTGTCGGACGCCTCTATCACGCGCGGAATTAGATTAACCAGCGTTGACTTGCCGCTGCCGGTGCGTCCCACGAACGCTACAGTTTGGCCGGCCGGAATATTCAGATTGACGTTTTTCAGAACGGGTTCGTCGTTGGCATGATAGCTGAAGGTCAAATTGCGAAAATCAATCCCACCGGCGATCAACGGCTGTTTCGTCACCGCCGCAGCGTCTGTAATTGTCGGCTGAACAGCAAGTATCGCATTCATTCGTTTCAAGCTGGCCGTGCCGCGTTGATAGAGATTAACCACGTAGCCGAGGGCGATCAGGGGCCAGATGAGGCGGAAAAGGTACATATTGAAAACAGTAAACTGTCCAACACTCATCTCGCCGCGCACTGCCAAAGGCACACCAACCCAGAGGATGAGAACGAACCCCATCCCTATCAGGAATTGCATTAGCGGCCGCATCAAGGCGTCTATTTTGACAAGCCCCAGGTTCTTCTCTGCATACAGCCGATTCAATTCATTGAACGCCTCGATTTCCGCACTCTCCTGCGCGTAGGCACGAACTACGCGGACACCCGTAAAGTTTTCCTGTGCTCGCGCTGTAATCTGAGAAAAGAATTCCTGAATCTTCTCGAAACGTAAATGGACCTGCTGACCAAAAAATTTCACCGTCAGCGAAACGAGTGGCATCGTCACAAACAAAAGCAACGTCAGCTTCCAGCTAATCAGAAACATGAGGGGAAGCACGATAACCACCACGGCAACAGTTTGCACCGAGTACATGATCATGGGGCCGGCCAGTTGTCTGACGGCTGCCAGGTCGTTTGTAGCCCGTGCCATGAGATCGCCAATACGATGCTCCTGAAAAAATGATTGAGGTTGATTTACCAGGTGTGCATAAAAATCCCGGCGCAGGTCGTATTCAATCTTTCGCGACATGCCAATCAGTATGCGTCGCTGCAGAAACAGAAATACGCCGCTAAGGATGCTCGCGCCGAGCACCTTTAGCGCGGAGATAGTTAGACGCGACCAGGTGACTTCGCTCCAGTTTGCGTCAATCGCCTCCCCAACAATCAGCGGGATGTAGAGGTTGAAAATTACACTGGCAAATATGCAAAGGATGCCAGTTACCAGCGAGACCTTGTAAGGAAGGAAGTAGCGCGAGAATTTACGTAGATCGTCCATGAACCAGAGACCGCGAACGCCAGAACACTTCAGCCAAAACGGTGAAGCATTATGATGCGCGATTTTGGGTCAGGACGCCAGAAGGCATCGCAAACGGTTGTACTGAGCGATCGAAAAAGAGTGACCGGTGATACGTCGACGAAACTGCGTGACGCATTGGCTCAGAGGGACTTTATCGAGGACTAAATTGGAGAAAGAAATGAATGCGGATGGAGGTAGCGGTGGACGACTAGAGTCTTTGCATCGCATCGATCAAATCAAGTCCAGGCTCGTCCATGACTGGGACTGGGGCGGCGACTTCACCAATCTCTTCAGTTGGTAAACTTACGCGATTACGGCCGGAATCCTTTGAATTGTAAAGAGCTCGGTCGGCTGCAACCACGAGAGTATCTCGCGACGATGCGTGTACGGGAAACGTGGCGACCCCAAACGAAGCGGTAACTTTACCGAACTGCGGCACATCCATTTGCGCTATGCGTTTCCGCAAACGTTCGGCTACCAGCATTGCGCCGTCCGAGTTGGCCTGAGGGAGAATGATCACGAATTCATCGCCGCCAAATCTCGCTGCCGTATCAACGGCTCGTAGTTCGGCCCGCAAATTATCTGCCAACATGCACAACGCAATGTCGCCGGCGTCGTGCCCTGCCTGATCGTTGATGTGTTTGAAGTTGTCAAGGTCAAGCATTATCAATGAGAGCGGCTGGCGCATGCGCGTAGCCAGATGTAAATCGCGTTCAAGCTGCAATTCAAAAGAGCGCCGGTTGTAACAACCGGTCAGACCGTCTGTAAGAGCCTGCTGCTGCATCTGCGCAAACAGGTGCGCTTGATTAACTGCAACCGCGAGCTGGTCTGCAACCGTGTGCAATAACAACAATTCATTTTCAGCCCACGCACGTGTGACATCGTCTGAACGCACTAATAGCAAACCGACAAAACTTCCCTGATAAATCAAAGGAACCACTGCATCAGCGGGAACCGGAGTTCCGTCCGAATTGTCTCCGTCGACGACATAAGCCTGAGGAGAATTCGACAGCCGCTCGGTAATCCCATCAACATCAGCGAGCAATGCGCCTGTCATGTCATTCTCGAGAGCGGCATCCGGCCTCAAATACAACTTCGTCATTTGCCGTCCTACGAGTGCGCCCTCAACTCTGACGGCACAGGAATGTACGTTCAATGCACGACCTACTTCGTTGGCGGCTGTCTGCAAGACGCTATCGAGTTCGAGCGAGTTTCTGATAGCAGTAGCCAAACGGTTAACCGCAATCTCACGCTCAGCCTGTTCCTGTAACAACCGCGCAAGTTTCGTTGTGACTCCCAACGTCAACTGAAGCGACGTCGCTTTTGGCATCGAAACGCGCACAGCCTTGGAGAAAGCATTTGAATAGAACGAATGCTCAGCGGTCACGCGAGCCATCAGGTATTCGAGCGCCGAGTAAACAATGTCAGGCTCGAATGTCCAGATAACGAGATCTCGTGAGGCATCCTCGTCGTCCTCGTTGTGGACCGAGGCAAGCAAAGCAGAAAAGCGCGCATCGGCGATGACCACAAACCGCTCACACTTTTGGTTCTCGTCCGTACGCTCGAAGACTACAGACTTCGTGTTCTCTTTTCCGCGACTCAGCACGAGACTGGATAACGCGTCCTCCGGGCTGACCCACAGGAAGAAGTTTTTGGCGGCGTGTTCGAGTTCCTTGATGCGGGCGATATCGCGCGGGGCGCGATGGCCGGAAGCCGGGAGGCTTTCCACAACTAGGGCGCTGAGATTGTTCTCCAGCACCACGTCCTCAAAATAACGTTGAAGCTGGGCGATAGTCGACGCTGCGCAGGGCACAGGCGTCAATTGTCTCGGATGCTGGGCTAGAAGGGAGTGATAGAGGGAATACATGCGTGAAGCTTCGCCGATGGGCTGACTGAAGTGGTTCTGGTTGCGAAGGCTAGTACCGTTGCGGGGCGCTCAAGGAAGGCCAAACCCATTTTACATGGACAAACACTTGCTGTCCATTGAATTCCTAGTCAAGAGGTGAAATCTTGATATAGGTGCTAAGTGCTGTAGCTATTAGTCTTCCGGTGGCGTCAGTTACGGTCGCCGACACCACGAAAAGGCGTCGGCCAGCCCGAACGATCTCGGCGGTCGTACTTAGCTCACCCTCGGTTACCGGTCTCAAATAGCTGATTGTCAGGTCGACTGTTGTAACCTTTTCCTTCGGGGTGACGAGGGAAAGTATTGCAAAAGCTGTGGCGGTATCGATGAGAGAGGCAACGGCTCCGCCATGGACGACACCGTGGTTTTGCTTCAGTTCCTTCCGGACCTTAAGCGTCAAAGTTGCGGTTCCCGGCCCGACCTCGGCGACCTGAATGCCGAGAAGCCGGGCATAAGGGACAGCATGGATAGCCTTCTGAACTCGCCGCAGCTGCGCGGCCGTAAGTTTCTTTGCGGTCATCAACGGTAGCTCGCTTCGCCGCTCGCGGGCTCAACGATGACAGCAGTGCCGTAAGCGAGTACTTCGGTAACCCCAGTGGAGAGTTCAGTGGTGTCGTATCGCGCGCCGATGATGGCGTTGGCTCCTATTTCTGTGGCGTGCTGGATCATGATGTCGAATGCGTCCGCCCTCGTCTGTTCGCAGAGCTTTGTCCAAGCGGTGATATTGCCGCCGACGATGGTCTGGAGTGACGCGCCGATGGTGACAAAAATGTTTCGCGACCGAACGACGATGCCGCGCACGATGCCCAGGTTCTGTGTGACGCGAAAGTTTGGTAGTTCAAAAGCAGTAGTCACCATCTGATGTGAAACGGAATAGCGTCGCGGACTAACGTCGTAAGGCGCTCTTCGTTCTAAGGGGTCGCTGTTCATGTTGTGTCCTTCCGGAATTACTTCGTGAATAAAATCCGTTTTCCTGGTCGCGCCTCGCGAGTTCTCGGTTCGGGCGGAATCCAAAGATAGGTTTGCAGCTCGCAGCGACCGCGTTCGTTAAAGCTGACCCCCTCCGCCTCAAGCATTCTTTGCTGCTTGTCGAATGGCAGGACGACGCGGCCGGTAGAACATCCGCCCTGGGCATTGATTACCCGATGCCATGGAGTCTTATCGTCGCATCCGTGCATAACAAATCCAACCGTTCTCGGCGTGTAGCCTTCTCCCAGAATCTCCGCGAGCTGTCCATAAGTCATAACGCGTCCGGTCGGAATAGTGCGAACGATCTGGTAAACGCGTTTCTTGTATTCCTTGTCGGTTTCTCTTGCCATCTCGTTTATTTCAAGGTTCGAAGGACGGTTCTCGCCGGCGCACCATCCCCGCTACCCCCGGTGATCTTCAACGGAAGACAAATCAGTTCATAGGAATCAGCACCGACGGCTCGTAAATCCAAGCCTTCCAAAATCACCACGCCCTTTGACAAAAGAATGTGATGTGTTTCGAAGCCCGTTGATTGGAAGCGCTCTACTGACAAATAGTCGATACCTACGAGCTTGATTCCTAATTCGACCAGTTTCCGTGCCGCACCGGCATCGATGTAGGTGTAATCCTCGCGGAAAGCGGACTCCGATCCATTCCAGAACTTAGAGTTTCTCGTTTTGAAAAGAAGTCGTTCAGAGGCCGGCGAGCAGTTTGCAGCGACGAATGCGGCGTCGATTGCTTTAAGGTTATCCGGTACTTCCACGACCTCGGCCCGACCGATCAGAACATCAAACGGCAACGATGCAACTGTATTTCCGCCCTCGATGAAGTGAACAGGAGCGTCGACGTGTGTCCCGGAATGCGCGCCAAAGTGTAGAACCGAAACATTGGCGGTATCACCGGTGGCAAGCGTTAGCCAGTCTTTGATCTCAATCGCGGGATCACCCGGATATGTCGGCGTCTCGGAGGAAAGCGGGACGCTGACGTCATAAGTTTGCATGGAGTGAACAGGCTATCTCTCTTCGCAGTCGCGAGCGGAAGTGGAATTGCCGGCCGCATAGTAATTGTCGTTCTCAAAAGGTGTCAACGAACGAATAGGCCTCGCTTGCGGTGTTTCGTACGATTTCGTTAGCATCGCTCCAACCTGTTTCTGTGCGAGGAATCATTATTATCCCCGAGACTACAAGTAGAGCCCGCCTGGCTGCGTCGAGTTACTTGAACTCCGCGCCGCTCGTTTGGAGTTTCAAACATGGGTCGCGTAAACGCGAAGTCGATCTGATTGAGCCCGTGCCTTCGCGCTGTGCAGACCTGTTAGCAGCCGGACAGGTTGATGTGGCTCTTATCCCAGCCATTGAATATCAGCGGATACCTGACACTAAGCTTGTCCCCGAGGTTTGCATTGCATCACGCCAGGAAGTCCGAAGCGTGATTCTGGTTACCAGACTTAACGACTTAAACTCGATTCGGTCAGTGGCGCTGGATGAGTCTTCCCGTACGTCGGCTGCCCTGGTGAAAATAATCTTCCGTGAATTTCTCGCCTTCGAACCCAGGTGGGTTTCTTCTCCGCCTAACGCGAAACAAATGCTCGCCGACAACGATGCGGCTTTGTTAATCGGCGATCCCGCGATGACGTTTCCGTGCGAAGAAGGGTTTACAGTTTTTGATATAGCCACCCTTTGGCGGCGCTACACCAACTTCGGGTTTGTCTTTGCCATGTGGGCGATTGCCTCGGGAGCTCCTGCCAGCGCCCACGCGATCGATTTTCGCGAAGTGCGAGACGACGGGCTTTCACGGATCGAAGAGATCATCGACTTCTACCAGCCGCTGTTAGGACTTAGCCGAGTTGAACTCCAAGCCTATTTACGCGAGAACATCAGTTTCGCACTCGATAATGAACTGCGCGCCGGATTGGAGCTGTACTACAAACTCGCTTACCAGCACGCACTGATTCCAGCTTTGAAGCCTTTGAAATTGTGAGGCCAAGCGATAGTATTTCATTAACAAATCACTAAACAGATGACTGATATTCAACCAATTCTCAAGCGGGCCCAGACTGGCGCCAGATTGTCCGCTGAGGACTGTACCCTGCTTCTTGAATCCCACGACATAGCGCAAATAGGCGCCGCCGCAGACGAGATACGCAAACGAAAACACCCGAGTGATGTGGTGACCTACATCATCGACCGAAATATCAACTATACGAATGTCTGTAATGTAGTCTGCACCTTCTGTGCTTTTTATCGCCGCCCGGGCGCGCCTGACACTTACGTCCGAACCATCGACGAGATTTGCGCAAAGATCGATGAAACGATTTCCCTCGGCGGGACGGGCGTGTTGATGCAGGGCGGATTACACCCGGACTTTGGCGTCGAGTGGTATGAAGATCTGTTGCGGACGCTCCACGCAAAGTATCCTGATTTCCAACTTCATTGCTTCTCGCCTCCTGAGATTCACAACATCCATCTGATTTCCGGTCTGGATTATGAAACCATCATGGAGCGGTTGAAGGTTGCCGGTCTTTACAGCTTGCCGGGCGGCGGGGGTGAAATACTCGATGACGAAGTACGCAAACGAGTCTCAACCAAGTGCACAACTGACGAGTGGCTGGCAGTGATGAGAGCTGTGCATCGAGTAGGGCTGCGCTCGACAGCAACCATGATGTTTGGAATTGGCGATACGCTCGAGCATCGGGTTAGGCATCTGCAACGCGTGCGCGACCTTCAGGATGAGACCGGAGGCTTCACTGCATTCATTCCCTGGACCTTTCAACGGGAGAATACGGCGCTGGGCCGCCGCATCAAGGATGAACCGACAGGCGTCGATTACCTCAAGATGCTCGCTGTGTCGCGTCTCTTTTTGGATAACATCGAAAACTTTCAGTCGTCATGGTTAACTCAGGGCCTGAAGCTCGGCCAGGTGGCTCTGCGTTTCGGCGCCAATGATATGGGTTCGATCATGATTGAAGAGAACGTCGTCTCAGCAGCTGGCGCTCACAATCGAGCAGATGAACGCATGCTCCGTTACCTGATACGCGAAGCTGGTTTCATTCCCCAGCAGCGAGACATTCTTTACCGCCACGTCCATCGGGAGCACTCGGAGGTCGGCGACGCGTCTTTATCGGCGCCTCTACAAGAATTGACGGTCGCGATTGCTGATTGATTACCGTTCCGCGTCCCGCATCCTCCTTTCGGAATGACAAACAACACAGACTCAATTACCACTCTGCTTTTTGATTGGGATGGAACTGTGGTTGATTCCGCCTCACTCGGTTTGATTGCCTACGAAAAGTCGTTTGCGGAGTTGGGCGTTCCTTTTGATCACGACACCTATCGAGCGGTCTATTCTCCAAACTGGCTTTCTGTTTACGAAGGACTTGGGTTGCCGAAAGAGCAATGGAAACGGGCCGACGAACTCTGGACGTACCACTATGACGAACAAAACGCCAAACTGATCGACGGCGCAGGCGAGACGCTCGTGAAGCTACGACAGAAGGGTTACCGGTTGGGCGTAGTAAGCAGTGGAAACGATTGTCGTGTTAATCGTGAAATCGAAGAACTGGGGCTGGCCCGGTTTTTTGAAGTGGTCATTTGTCACGAACAGATCAAGAACCGCAAGCCTCATCCGGAGGGCCTCGAGGTGGCGCTGCGCTCGCTCGGCTGTTCGCAAACAGAGTCATGCTATGTGGGCGATACCCCCGAAGACATTGAGATGGGCAAGCGCGCGGGGACGCTCACCGTCGGCGTACGGAGCGCGTATCCAACCAGTTGGAAATTAAAGAGTCACGGTCCGGATATCTACATCGAGTCGTTCGTTGAGCTTTCGAATCATTTTTGCCGATGAAGCCAAGTCGCTGGCCGAGAGTTAAAATCTGCTGCATTGCGAGCGTTGATGAAGCGTGGATGGCGATAAATCATGGCGCTTCGGCGCTGGGCCTGGTGTCGGAAATGCCAAGTGGCCCAGGACCCATTCGTGAAGAACTAATAAAAGAAATCGCCGCTGTAATTCCGCCCGCCATAAGTTCGTTCCTGTTGACCTGCCGCCAGGATGTCGATGAGATCATCGCACAACAAAAGCGCCTCGGTGTGAATACAATTCAGATTTGCGATCGGCTGGAGAATGGAAGTCATGAAAAGCTGCGGCAGGCTCTGCCCGGAATTTCAATCGTGCAGGTGATTCATGTAACCGGCCCTGAATCAGTGACCGAGGCCCTGGCAGTAGCTCCGCACGTTGACGCGATTCTATTGGATTCCGGGAATCAATCGCTGCCGGTAAAGGAGCTCGGCGGCACTGGCCGGGTTCACGACTGGGGCCTGAGCGCGCGAATACGTGAGACACTTGAGATACCGCTTTTTCTTGCGGGCGGTCTAAAGCCTGCGAACGTAGCGGAGGCCATTATTCAGGTGAGACCGTTTGGAGTGGACGTGTGCAGTGGGTTAAGAACTGATGGAAAGCTTGACGAGTCGAAGCTGCTTGAGTTCTTCCAGGCGATAGGTGGCAATCGTAACGCAAACTGCTAGTTTTGCCGGGCTCGAGGAGCAAGCTGCTGAAAAAGCGATGGATGGACGATCGCAAACGAACAGTTTGCGTTACGAATACAATGAAGCTCATCTTTCTTCATGGGATGCCGGGAGTTGGGAAACTGACAGTGGCGCGGAAACTCGCGGCTGTGACCGGCTTCAAACTCTTTCACAACCACCTGACAGTCGATCTAGTCGGCTCAGTCTTCGAGTTTGGCAGTCCGCCGTTTGTCGAATTGAGAGAAGAAATCTGGCTCGAGGTTTTTTCCAAAGCGGCTAAAGCTGGACTCGATGGGCTGATTTTCACTTTCGCGTTTGAGCCCTCAGTAAAGAGCAACTTTATTCAGAATGTCCGCAGGGTTGTAGAAGATTCGGGCGGCGAAGTGGACTTCGTAAAACTAGAGTGTAGCCTGGTGGAACTTGAGCGACGAATTACGGATTCCTCGCGCGAGCAATTCGGCAAGCTGACATCGCTTGCGCAGTTTCGGGAGTTAGAAAATGCTGGGACCTTTGTCGACCCCGGTGTTGTTGAGAACCGTCTCGTTTTGGACACGACAAACCTAAACCCGGCAGACGCAGCTAACAGAATCGTCCGCGAATTGGGCCTTAACACGATCTCATCTCCACCATTGTCCTAGTAGACGATGAAACAACAAAAGCCTCGCGTGAGAAACCATCTCGCGCGAGGCTTCGGTTATTCAGTCCACGTTCAATTTAGAACGTAAACTTGATTGCCAGCTGTAGTTGTCTTGGATCTCCCACACCCTGACGCAGAAATCCATTAAAGTCGAACAGTGCTGAACCGGTGAGAGGGTTGATACTATTGACTGTGTTGAAAGTATTGAACATCTCGATGACCGGAATAAGCGCCATGTTCTCGCCAAACTTGAACGGACGCTGGATACGCCAATCAAACGAGAAGTATTCGTTGTTTTTTCGAGCCGTGTTCCGGTTTGTCGCCGTCCGCACTCCAGGGGTTATCGGTTGAGCTGTCCTGGCCTGCACCCGGAAATTTCCGTCTAGTTTCCACGGCATCTGAACAGACGAGAAGAAGTTAAACCTATGCCGGATGTCGCGGTCAGAAAGGGCATAATCGAAGCGTAGATTTAGTGGATTAAACGAGCGATCGTTAAAGGGATCGCGCTCGTTTGAATCGTCGTCAAAATCCTTCGAAAATACGTAATTCCATTCGAACTGGTAACGGTTGCTAAAGCGTTTCCTCATACCCACAGTTGAGCCTCGATAGTGTGACTTGCCCACCGCGCTAGTGACGAACACATCGCCCAACGTCGGAAATAGCGTAAAACCGACCCGGGCCGCGTCGTTGATATTGAGAAAGCGGGTAAGATGCACGGCCTTCGCGTCTGTAAAATCGAAGTAGAGGGACAGGTCGGTCGCGAGTTCCTGCTCAAACTGCACATTCGTCGTATAGATGCGTGGGTTCGCGTAATCCTTGCTAAACACACGCACGGATGAACCCGGTTGGATCCCGCCCCCAGGTGCTACTGCTACTATGTTCGGCCAAACGGGCGGGGGCGAACCGTTAAAGCAGAGACCTGAAATGCAAGCTATCCCGTACTGTTGCACGCCGTTATCGGTAATTGACCCCACCTGCGACAACATGTTCTGTCGTCCATAATAGATGCCATAGCTACCCCGCAGGACGGCCTTACCCGTCTTGTAGATATCCCACGCAAAGCCGACGCGCGGCTGAAACTCCTTTTTGGGACTGTGCAGCGTGCCATCAGAAGGGAAGCTGGGATTGCTGAGCAGCGCGCCGTACGCGGTCTCGGCCGGAGGAACTATGACATCGGGAAAGATCTGGGCTTCCCAGCGAAGACCGAGACTAAGAGTAAAGTTTGACCGCACTTGCCATTTGTCTTGCACAAACAGAGCGTAATCCTCGTTCTTGGCGGTATTTTTACCTGGCGGAGGAACGCCCGGTATGCCGGTTGAAATCCCATTCTGCAAATACAATAGCAGCGGACCGCCGGCTAAGGCGGTGCCGACTGGGCATGGTGTTGGCACAGTGACCCAACTGCCGTCCGAGCATCGGAACGCGTTTGGCCCGAAGCCCCCAGCGGCGGCCGGCGACGCGTAACGGAGAAAGCCAGTAGCCGAGTCGAAAAAGTAACGGCCGTTGAAAAATCCGCGAAACGTTTGATCGTTCAGGGTGTGTATCCATTCACCCCCAAATTTGACCGTGTGGTTACCAGAGACGATTGAGAAGTTGTCCTTGAGGTGCGTACGCCAAAGCAACTCATCAACATTGGGTTGGAGGAAGAATGGGTTGCCAAATCGAAAGCTTGGAGCAAACCCCACACCGGTGTCAGGTGGAACCGTCGAGGGAATGGCATTCCGCGGCCTCAGCTCGCGCGAGTAGGAAAAATGTGCTTCGTTAACCTTGTTCGCAGAGAAGGTGCTGATCAGATTGAAGTTCAAATTATTGATCTTTGATGGCCCTTCGATGCCGTTGGCTGAGTTGCCGTAAGTTGAAACGTCAAAAGTCTGATTCGTATTTTTCGAGTAGTCAAAGTTGTAGGACACGCCAAGCTTATGGTCATCGTTGAAATTCCAATCAAGCTTAGCAAGGGTCGCGGTATTCCTGATGAGATGATTGACAGGCAGACCTTCGTCCTGACCCGTGCGTGCCTTAATGAAATTTATCAGCGCCACTCGTTGACAATCGGGGTTACCGTTGATTAGTGCTTCGTTAGCTGGAACGGTTGGAGCGGCGACTGGGCACGGCGTTCCAATGGGCTCACTCAGATTCGCTCGCGTCAGGTTTTCACGGATGCTTTCGAGCGCAAAGAAGAAGAACGCCTTGTCTTTTCGGATCGGGCCGCCAATGGTGCCGCCGAATTGTTCGCGGCGGAAGCCGGTCAAAGGCTTGCCGTCAGAGGCATTCGCGGTCAGGGCCTCGAGTCTTTGGAAGTGAAACAGGCTGCCATGAACGTCGTTGGTGCCGGATTTGGTAATCACGTTAATCACGCCGCCGGCGGTGCGGCCAAACTCAGCGCTGGCTCCCGTTGCCACCACCTGAAACTCCCTGACGGCGTCGAGCGGAATATCAATAGCCGCGCGTTGACCGCCAAGTTGCTCGCCGAAGAAACCATTGTTGTAGTCTCCGCCATCGAGGGTGACGTTGTTAAAAACACCCCGTTGTCCCGAAAAAGTGATCTCATCGCCGTCGGGACCTTGAACGATGGCGACACCGGGGGTGAGCGTCAGCAGATCCTCAAACTTTCGGCCAAGAATCG
>JALZOO010000286.1 GCA_030913905.1 Acidobacteriota bacterium | reverse complement strand
CGAAGTGCGGCAGATGTTGCCCTTGAGTTTTATTGTCATTCCGATGGCTCTTTTCTACCTTTTCCCTGCCAGTCAGGAAGAGCCGCAACAGGTTTGAGGCATGCTGTGTCTTTGTCGTGGCTGTGTGCATTGAATGGATCAAACCTTAATCATCGTACCGAGCTATAACGAGTACCAGAACGCGCACTCACTGGTTAGCCAAGTTCTACAGATCGTTCCCGACTCCCACGTTCTTCTGGTGGATGACAATTCGCCGGACGGCACGGCTGACTACGCGGAGAATCTGTTTAGACACGAGCCACGATTTTCCGTTTTGCGGCGCTCAGGGAAGCGAGGATTGGGGCGCAGCTACCTTGACGGTTACCGGAGGGCCGCAGCAGGCAACTACGCACGGGTTGTACAAATGGACGCGGACTTCTCACACGATCCTCGCGCACTGCCGGATTTAATTCGCGCAAGCCAGGATGTGGACGTGGTCATTGGTTCGCGCTATTGCGCAGGCGGAGAGGTCCGAAACTGGTCGAGACGTCGAAGACTACTGAGCAAGTTCGCCAACCGGTACGTCCGGTCGATCACTGGCATGCAGGTCCACGATTCAACAAGTGGGTTTCGCTGCTATAACCAGCGCGCCCTCCGTAGTCTGCTGGCAGGTGAAATTGTCGCCGAGGGGTATGCCTTCCTGGTTGAAACAACCTACCGCGTGCAAAAGAAGGGGCTGAGTATTGTTGAGGTTCCGATAACTTTCACTGAACGCCGTCGTGGAAAGTCAAAAATCTCTCGGAAAGTGATTTTGGAGTCTATGCTGATACCCTGGCGGCTACGTTACACGCGGGAGAAGTAAAGAAAATTTCGGATCGGATTTCGAGTTTTGGATTTCAGCTCTCGAATCTCAGACCCAGATTCCTGGATTTCTGTCCCGACCCTCACTCGCTCTCCGGATCTCTGGCCAGCAAAAGCAGAAAACCCGTGCAACCTCAGTTACGCGGGTTCTCAGATTAGCCGGCAGTTAATTGAACGCGCTCAGCAGTTCACTGAGCAGCCCGGTCAGGGTTTTCCCTTTTTGTCGCCCTTGCCTCTATTTCCCTGATTGTTGTTGTTCTGCGGCGGCTTCTCACCCTTCGGCTGGACGACTACTCTATTGTCATCTTTCGGCGGACGCTTGTCTCCACCCTGTTTCTGGGCAAAGACGCCCATTGACAGGAAGCATCCTACCGCGATTGCCAATAATTTTCGTTTTAAGTCGAACATCGTAATTTCCGATCCTCCTCATGCTTTTAAAGCGCGCATGGGAGGGAGAGCAGAGACGCGCCGCCCTCAATCGAGCAAGAACGGTGCCAGAGGAGCGAATCTTATGAACGTGCCGCCTGGCTTGATCGCATCTAGCACAATGCCCCTCAAAGCCCACATTTTCGCACCGTTTCGCACCGTTTCGCACGGTATCGTGCAGCAAACCGCAACGCCGGCTAGCGCCTCATAGTCACGCTCAGAGTCCCAACGTTGCCGCTGCCGTCAAATGCCCGGAGACTGATTGTGTGCTCGCCGGGACCGAGTGCTGGAATTTCGATGGAATAGCGCTCGTTTCCGCTGTCCGCGATTCCGTCGTCAGGAAACACAGGCGTCCAGGGTGCGCCATCGATACTAAAGTCAGCCCTCTTCACTTTTCCGGTAGCGTCCACAACCTCGAAGGTAGCACGCGTCGCACCCGAATTTCCCTGCGACTGGACTGCACGCAACACCGGCGGCGTGTTGTCTATGTCGACAGGCTCGCTCAGCCGCTCGCCGAAGAGCGCCTGGCCCAGCGGATTATCCGGCGCATCTGATGCGATGACCTTAATGACATATCGTCCGTCCGCGAGCGTTGCTCCGTCGATGGTGTAGAAGTTGTCGCGCAGTTTGTCTTTCAACAGTCGAAAAGTGGTCTCGTTGAGCGGACGGTAGTAAATAGCATATTCGAGTGTGTCGCCGTTGCGGTCCTCCGCCTGCCACTGAAACGAGCGCGCGCCTCGCTGAAACAGCCGCCGCGGCGGCACCTGTGCAACTGCGCCGAACAGCGATGGATCCAGACCGGAAGACTCGAGATTTGGATCCACCTGAATCTGTGTGACCGGTTGCAAGCCCACACCGATCGGCAGCGACGTGATCGACAGAACTTCGGGCGCTACGTTGCGTGGCAGATACGCAACGCTTGTATCTTCCATCCACGTTTGGCCGCCGCTTCCAGCAGAACGCAAAGTGGCGCGCCATTGAATAAACCGGGCGCGTGGGCTGGTGATTTGGTTACCCTGCGGATCTTTGTACGCAGTGCTCCAATCGCTCCAGGTAGCATCGGGCTGTTCGCCGTTTCCAGTGCGCGTCTGTAGTTCCACGTTGCCGCTTCCACGCCACCAGATGCGGCCCCACGTTGCGGTTAGTTTTGCGTCTCGAACCGGCGATTCATACGATCCTTCGGCTACTAAGTCTTTGCCGAAGCGAAACAACTTGCCCTGATTGCTGGAGGCAGCGTAGATCTGCGATCCACGCACCATCAACGATGAGATCTGAGCTTCGGTTGACTGTAGAAGCAGTGTGTCGCGCCCGTCATTCGTAACGGAATAGATTCGTCCCTTGTCCGCAGTGCCAATCAAAACACTCCCCGCCTGCAGGGCCGGAGCGACTGCAAATGCTGTTACTGTAGGCGAACTCCAAACAACGTCAGTGGCCCCATCCGGCAGTATGCGAAAGACTGCACTTCGCGCGGCGGAAATATCGGTCCGACTACGTACCGGTTGTCCCTGGGCTTGAATCGGAGACCCGCCTTCGTCTATCGCGGTGATTGTTACGGAAGCAGTTGGAGCAGCACCACCCTCGGCGGGTTGTGGCGCGTGTATTGGTGTGGACGACTGTCGTCCCGTTGACGCAGCTTCGCTTAGCGCTAAGGCGTAAATCGAACCATCAGCGGCCGGCGCCAACGCATGAATCTCACGCAGCGGAGCGTCAAACAAGGCAAAGGCCTTACCCTCAGGTGAAATGCGCAAAACGAGTCCACCGGGATCTGTACCCGCAATCAAATCCCCTTGCGCGGTAACTGCCAAAGACATTACGTGCGTCTGATTTGTGGCAATCAAGAGCGACGACTCCGGCTTCGCTCCGCTCGTGCGCACGCGATAAAGCTTGCCACTGTCGCCGGTGCCAACTGCGAGCGAACCATCGCCCATGACGGCAAGCGACCAAATGTATTTGTCGCCCGGATCAAAAAATACTTCGGCCTGGCCGTTTGTACTAAGGCGATAAACTTTGCCGTCAGGTGAAGTGCCTGCATAGAGTGAGCCATCGCGACCCGCAGCTAATGCAGTCACATCAAGCTCTGCAGCATCGTAGAACAAAGCACCGCGTCCCTCCGGAGACACCCGAAAGATCTTCCCATCGTGGCCCGTTCCCAAATAAACGTTGCCCTGATTGTCTGTCGCGGTGGACCAGACAAACGCCTGGTCTGTATTGAAGACCTCACTCAGATGCGGAGCCAACATCAGCACGCCGGTGTCGCTAACGGAAACGCCACGAGCGTCGCCCTTTAGTAATTCCCCGCGCCCGCTGATTTCCCAAATAACGGGTTGACCGGAGTAAGTAAGTGAGGCTGCCGCACCAATGATTAAGAGACACAGCGCGAAGTACCCCAGATGTTTGCCTGGTTTTGTTCGAAACATATTTGAGTTTAGTTCCCTATGAATTTTGCGTACAGCGAGCGTGCGGTCTTGATTTCGCAGGTACCGCGGATGATGGATCTGGCGTCCTGGAAAACTGTCATTTCGAATTCTCCCGTGCGAAATCGCAGCAGGTAGTCGTTGAATTTCACTTCGCCCGTCGGACGAAGCCGTTCTGCCAATTGCTCAAAATCTATTTGTGTGGCCTGTGCCGGAGATATCTGCACCGCATCCCTGCCACATAACACTGCCGCAAACTCGCTTGAGGTTGCCGATAGCGTCTCAAACACGCCCTTACCGCAAGTTGGACACTCGGGCGAACGTGGGCCTGGATTTATCTTCCGCCATTCATTACGCCACACATCGAACTGCATTAGCGAACCATGCAAACTCTCTGTCTGGGCCGTCAGAAGCTTCAAGGCCTCAGCTACCTGGACGGCGGCAACCACGCTGATGATCGGCATGATCACTCCGGCGGTATCGCAGGTCGGCGCACTCGCGGCCGGAGGCGCTTCTTCAAACACGCATTGCAGACACGGTGTTTGATGCGGCTGGATGGTCATTGTTACGCCATACGAGCCGACGGCAGCGCCATAAATCCAATTAGTTTCATGCTTCACACAGGCGTCATTGATGAGATAACGGGTCGCGAAGTTGTCGGTTCCATCGAGGACTACGTCACAATCCTTTATGAGTTGTTCAATGTTTGAATGGTTGACGTCGATGATCTCCGGCTCGACCACAATCTCCTGATTTATTTCGCGGATGTGATTGGCGGCGGCAACCGCCTTGGGGATGCGTTCCAAAGCGTCATGCTCTGTGAACATTGTCTGGCGTTGTAGATTTGAAGCCTCGACAAAGTCGCGATCGGCGATCCGCAGGTGGCCCACTCCTGCACGAGCCAGACTTTCCGCGTGCGCAGAACCCAGGGCTCCACAACCGACAATCAGCGCTCGCGACTGCAGCAAACGTTGTTGCCCTTCTGCGCCGATTCCGTTGAAAAGGATTTGCCGGCTGTAGCGTTCGTTCATCATTAGATCACTTTGCCTTTCATCCCCTTCCCTTTGGGAAGGGGAAAGAGGGGAAGGGTCTTAGAGAAGCGTAAACCCCTCTCCCCTTCCCTCTCCCATGGGGAGAGGGTGATCAATTTGCCATCTATGAAGCAGACAATCCACCCTCAGCCGCCTTCTGCATAACATCTTTAGGAGCGTCCAAGCCCGTCCACAATCTAAACTGCTGCGCCGCTTGCGCAACAAACATCTCCATTCCTCCAAGCGTGTCGCAGCCCGCTGCACGCGCCTCGCGCAAGAATTGCGTCTCAGTTGGATTGTAAACTAAGTCATACGCCAGGCGCGCCCCGCGAAGCTGCGCAGCAGTAGCTGGAGTTCCGCCGACGAGACGCCCTTTAGTTCCCAAGGGAGTGGCATTCACTACCACATCGAACT
>JALZOO010000458.1 GCA_030913905.1 Acidobacteriota bacterium | reverse complement strand
TCACCAGGATATTCAGCAATATGGGTGAAAAAGGCTGGCCGATTGCCAGCTTGGCGTAACGCGTCAAAAGCTCTCTGGTCGTAAAATCCATTTCTACCTCGCCATTCCGCAATAACCCGCGCATCGTTGGATGCAACAATAGCACTAACAGATACGGCATTTGCTGCACAGTGTCAACGCAACAATAAAGCTGGAAAATTCGTGTCTGATATCACTATTGACTTTTGCAAAGAGCAGGAATATCGTGACGCAGTTCTCAATTGGCTGAATTCTCACGAGCCACTGCTTTCCTTGCAAACTCGCTAATCCAGCCGCAGTTTCATAGCAATTGCTGAAAGCTCCTCGTCGCTATTTAGCAGATTACTTCTCGTTGGCGGCCTCGAAACGCCGGCAACCGCAGTAGTGTCCGTTTGACACGACTACGGCTTCGTTCTCATGCCCAACGTTATCTAATTCAACGTGAGAGGTCGATAAAGCCGGGGGCTGCTTTACCGCTTTCACATGCACTCTCGCGTCGCACTAAAAAGCCGGCGCATAGATAGGAGAACTACTATGGATCAATCTGAATCAGGGAACGATCTCACCATTCGGGGGGCTCTACCAAATCTCAAACAGGAAGACGCAAAAAGGCTGGCTGTCTATTTGGTGCGCGGAGATGAAGTCATCGGCCAGGCGCCAGTCGATGAATATGGCAAATTTCAACTTCCGGTCGCGCGCGGCGCAATAACGAAGCGCGCCGACTTTCAGGTCGAAGCTGTTGTCGGTCCGGCGGCAATGGGAAAGAGGCTCGATCCTTCGAGAAACCTTCACCGGATACCGTTGGAACTGAAGGAAATCGACAAAGCCAAGGCCGAATTCGTTATCTCTCCCGACAAACTGAAGGTCAGCGAGGCCACCTTAAAACTTTGGTGGATTTGGTGCCGCAATTATTGTGTAAGCGGCGTTGTCGTGGGGCCTGACGGCTGTCCCGTGCCCGGCGCTCAGGTGACCGCATCGAGTGTTGTGCACGCTTCGGGCGGAGGCTACACCGTAACGCCTCAAGGCACCGTTAACGCGGATGCGACGGGCCACTTCACCATTTGTTTCGACTGGTGCACCTTCTGTTGGGGCTGGCCGTGTTGGCCTTTCTGGTGGTATTGCTGGCCGTGGTGGTGGGAATGGGACATCCTCCACGTCCTCGAAAAGATCGAGGCACGGTTGCCACGGACTGGGCCGATCGGGTTCGGCCAGGTGGAGGCGCGACGAGTTGCTCCAATCTCGCAAGCACCCATGCTCCCGATCAAGCAGCCTGAGAGCAGCCATCTCATGATCGGCCAGGGCTTCACGGAGGCGCAGCGCTCCGTTGAAAGGTTAGTTCCGGATCAGACACGTACGGAGCTCATTCGTAGCAAGTTATCCGACGCAAGAATCCGGGCTATCTTTCCGTGGTGGTGGTGGTGCTGCGAAAACCCAAATCTCATTTTCACAGCAAAACAGGGCCCGAACGTTATTGTGGATGAGGACCCAGCCATCGACACTCGCTGGTGTTTTAGTGAGAGTTCCAGTGTCACACTGGTCGGCAACCAGGAAACGATTAGCGCCTGCGGCCAAGACCCACTTCCAGCTCAGGGCTTTGTATGGACTCGCGTGGGCAACACTCTTGTCAACACTATAGTCGATGGTTATGCGCAGGGTAATCCACTGGCCCATGAAAGCGACGGAGCGTTTACAGGATCACTGGATATTTTCGGAGGATTCGCAGCCGCCTCGGCGGTCGCCTACTATCAAGTAAACGCTGGCTTATGGGCAGGCAACCCATCGCGGGGCGGTACCGCTCCAGCAGGAGAAGGCCCTCCGATCTCAACCGACCTGTACAATTATGCGTTCATGCTTCACCCGGATTTTACGGTGACTGTCGAACCAGTAAAGATGGGTCCGTTTACGGATCCCGCTCATCCGGGCATTCCTAATCTGTATGCCACCGAGCAACACCGGCACCTTGTTCCTGCCGCCTTGCTGCCCGCTTTTCCGCCCGGCACATTCATGGCGTGGGCTTATTCGGGATTGAAGGTGACGGCGCCGGCATCAGTTCTGGCTGGAGGCAGCGTGGGCGCTGTTAGACTCGGCGTAGCCGGCTTTAATAGCGCGTTCGCAGCGGTAGCATTACCAGCCAACACCGCCGACCACCTAACTCTGCAAATCGACACCACCCCGTTAACCGCCGCGCATATTAATGACTTAGACGCCTTCGAGAGCAGCGGTACCCCGGTGATGTCAACCGGAGACAGCGTCGATTGCCCGGCTTTCAATGTTGGCCCGGGCGGATACGTGGTGCTTAACGTGTCAGTACGGGATGACAACGGTCATCTCTGTCAGTATCAGTTGGTTCCGAATTTTGGCCACGGTTCGATTGGTACAACTATTCCCAACGTGCGCGGGTACAGGACGCCGACGCCCTTTGTGCCGCCTCCGGTGCCTGGTCCATACACCGAACCCGCTATCGCTCATGTAGGGGCAGACACCAGCACTGGAAAGGCATTCGTCGGAGGAACTGAAAACATAACGTTCTATCCGGCGGTAAATTGCTGCTACGATTTTCGGCTGGGTGTAAGCAAACGGCTGACTAACG
>JALZOO010000197.1 GCA_030913905.1 Acidobacteriota bacterium | reverse complement strand
GCTCTATAGCTCGCGTCCCTACGAAGCGCGCGCGCCGAGTGGTTTGCCGAAGGCGCTGAGTGATGTGCGTATCGATCAGAAGCTTGACGCGCAGTTGCCTCTCGACCTGGTATTTCGAAATGAGAACGGCGAGAACGTCAGACTCGGCGACTATTTTGGAAAGAAGCCGGTGGTGTTGTCGCTTGTCTATTACCAGTGCCCGATGCTTTGCAATCAGGTGCTCAACGGCATGGTCACGTCGTTCAGAGTTATGTCGTTCGCTCCCGGCGAAGAGTTCGAAGTAGTAACTATAAGCTTTGATCCGCTTGAGACGCCGGCGCTGGCCGCGGCAAAGAAGAAGACCTACGTTGATTATCTGCCGGAAAAGAAGCGCGCCAAGGCAGACGCCGGCTGGCACTTTTTGACTGCGGACGAAGCCACCGTTGCCCGCATTACGGACGCGGTTGGTTTTCGTTATCACTTCGACGAAGCGACAAATCAGTTTGCGCATGCCAGCGCTATTTACGTGGCGACGCCGCAAGGCAAACTTGCGCGCTACTTCTACGGAATTGAATACGCACCACGCGACTTGCGCCTTGGATTGATTGAGGCTGCTGACAACAAGATTGGGTCGCCTGTGGATCAGTTGCTGCTCTATTGCTACCACTACGATCCGGCGACGGGAAAATACGGCGCGGTGGTTATGAGGATCATGCAGGTCGCAGGAGTTGTTACGTTGATTGGTATTGCCGGCCTGTTGCTGGCGCTGCGCCGGCGCAGGCCTGTCGTAGTTTGATTTCTCTGCTCCCTCCCCACAAGTGGGGAGGGTTGGGGTGGGGTAGCGCCGAGCGAACCTCTCCCCCAACCCCTCTCCGGAGAGGGGAGCTTAGGCAGGCGTTTAGAAGGGAGAGCTGACTACAAGCTTTAAACGAAGAAGAACCGATGCAGACTTCATGGATTCCATTTGTGCCCCCCAGCGCTTCCACGCTGTCAGGGAAGGTAGACGCCCTTTATTTCTACCTGTCCGGCGTCACGGTGTTTTTCACACTGCTCATCTCGGGCGTGCTGATCTTCTTCGTTATCAAATATCGTCGCCGCTCGCCGTTTGAAATTCCAAGGCCAGTGGCCGGCTCGCACAAGCTGGAGACGCTTTGGTCTGTCATCCCTTTCATCATTGCGATGAGCATATTCGCGTGGGGCGCGCAGGTTTATTTCCAGATGTACCGGCCGCCCAATAACGCTGACGAAATCTATGTAGTTGGCAAGCAGTGGATGTGGAAGATTCAACACTCGACCGGGCAGCGGGAAATAAACGAGCTGCACGTTCCGACCGGACGGAAGATCAAGCTAATCATGACTGCCGAGGACACGATTCACGATTTTTTTATTCCGGCATTCCGCATTAAGGCTGACGTGCTGCCGGGCAGATACACGACCCTATGGTTTGAAGCGACGAAGCCGGGAACCTATCACCTTTTCTGCGCCGAGTATTGCGGCATGAACCATTCGGGAATGATCGGATCGGTAGTGGTCATGCAGCCGACTGACTTTGACGACTGGTTGAGCGGCAACGCCGGCCAGCAATCGCCGGCAGTCGCGGGCCAACAACTCTACGAATCGCTTGGATGCGTTTCATGTCACGGAGCGCAGGGCGAAGGTGGGCGCGGGCCGGCCCTGGTGGGACTCTTCGGCAAACAGGTTTTTCTAACCAACGGGCAAACTGTGACAGCCGACGAAGGTTACGTGCGCGAGTCAATTGAGAATCCACAGGCTAAACTGGTCTCGGGATTCGGCCCAATCATGCCAACGTTTCAGGGACAGGTGACTCCGGAGCAGTTGATCCAGCTCATGGCATTTATCAAGTCACTGCAAACGGCCGGTCCACTTCCCGCAGCAGCGCCACCAAACACGGCAGGGCCTGGTGCACAGAAGGCGACGCCGGCCACAACCCCCAGTCCGACGCTTGATCGCCGGTAGTACTGTTGACGGAATTATGAGAGCTATCGAAACATTCAAAACACCTGCGGCAGCCCGCGTTAACTATCTCAACGCGGAATACGGGCTGAAGTCGTGGCTGCTGACGAAGGACCACAAACGCATTGCGCTGCTCTATCTGGGCTCGATCTCGTTTTTCTTCTTCATCGGTGGACTCTACGCGATGTTTATTCGACTCGAGCTGCTGACCCCGCAAGGGGATCTGCTTTCGTCGACGACTTACAACAAGGTGTTCACGCAGCACGGAATCATCATGATCTTTTTCTTCCTGATTCCGTCGATCCCGGCAACGCTCGGAAACTTCCTGGTACCGATGATGATTGGCGCCAAGGACCTTGCGTTTCCACGGATCAATTTGCTGAGCTGGTACCTCTATTTGTTGGGCGGGCTAATTACGATTTATGCGCTGCTGGCGGGCGGAGTCGATACTGGCTGGACGTTTTATGCGCCCTACAGCACAACGTTCTCCAACTCCTACGTAGTTGCCACCGGCGCCGGTATTTTCATTAGTGGGTTCTCATCAATCCTTACGGGATTGAATTTCATTGTCACGATTCACACGATGCGTGCGCCGGGAATGACCTGGTTCAGGCTGCCGTTGTTCATCTGGTCGCATTACGCCACTTCACTGGTCATGATTCTGGGCACGCCGGTCGTCGCTATCACAATTCTGCTGCTGGCCTTTGAGCGGCTGGCGCACGTTGGGATTTTCGACCCGGCCGCCGGAGGTGATCCGGTCCTGTTTCAGCATCTGTTTTGGTTCTATTCCCATCCCGCGGTTTACATCATGGTTTTGCCGAGTATGGGTGTAGTTAGTGAGTTGATTGCCAACTTCTCGCGCAAGAATATTTTCGGTTACAAGTTTGTAGCGTTCTCCAGCCTGGCAATTGCGGTTTTTGGATTTCTGGTTTGGGGACATCACCTGTTTGTCGCCAGCCAATCAATCTACGCTGGATTGATTTTCTCGTTTTTAAGTTTTGCCGTAGCGATACCTTCAGCAATCAAAGTCTTCAACTGGACGGCGACGCTCTACAAGGGCTCGATCTCTTACGACACGCCCATGCTTTTCGCGTTGGGCTTTATCGGCTTGTTCACAGTGGGTGGGATGACGGGACTGTTCCTGGCCACGCTGGCGGTAGATGTTCATGTCAGCGATACGTATTTTATCGTCGCTCACTTCCACTACATCATGGTCGGCGGCGCGCTCTTCGGCTACCTCGGCGGTTTGCACTATTGGTGGCCCAAGATCAGCGGTCGCATGTATCCGGAAGGCTGGGGCAGGTTCTCGGCGCTGGTCATATTTGTTGGATTCAATCTGACATTCCTGCCGCAGTTTATGGCCGGCTATCTCGGCATGCCTCGCCGTTACCACGCTTATCCGCCGGAATTTCAAGTGTTCAACGTGCTCTCCTCGGCGGGCGCTTCAATTCTGGGCGTGGGTCTGTTGGTCCCACTAATCTACTTGGTTTGGTCGATGCGCTACGGCAAACGTGCTGAAGCGAATCCATGGCACCTGCCCGGACTGGAATGGCGAACTGCTTCGCCGCCGCCGACGGAAAATTTCATTACTACGCCGATTGTGACGTGGGAAGCGTATGAGTTTGCGCCGCCTGAAGAGACGCAGGTGGTGGGGAAGCTCAAAGAGCGAGCGGAATTAGACGAGGCTGATGTAATCGTTGGAGGCAAGCCATAGGTCAGCCATAGGTCTGAAGTCAGAGGTCTGAAGTCAGAGGTCAGAAGTCGGAAGTCAGAAGTCAACGGTCAGACTTGGGTTTGAATTTGAGATCTGAGATCTCAGATTTGAGACCTCAGAGAGGTAACCGGGAGCATAACGTGGCAGAAGGCGTAGCAATCCAACATGAAGTAAGCCACCCGGCGCTGCAACATCACTTCGAGAACATGGAGCAGCAGCGCGAAGCGGGAACGCTCGGCATGTGGGTGTTTCTGGTGACTGAAATCATGTTCTTCGGCGGGATGTTTCTCGCCTACACGCTCTATCGCAGCATGTATCCGGAGGCGTTCGCTTCCGCCAGCAATCACCTTTCGCTGCCCCTGGGCGCAATCAATACCGTTGTGCTGATTCTCAGCAGCTTCACGATGGCCATGGCAGTCTACAGCGCGCAAACCGGCAAGCAGCGTGGCCAGGTAATCTGTCTGGTGCTCACGCTCGTGCTTGGTTTGACGTTCCTCGGGATCAAGGCGGTCGAGTATCACGATAAGTACGTTGACCGTCTGATTCCCGGCCGGCTGATTCCCGATCGTCCATTCGATCCCAGCAGCGTGCATCTGCTGCCGGGCGCGAGGCCGGAGAATGTGGAGATGTTTTATTGGATTTATTTTGCGATGACCGGCATGCACGCGATCCACATGATCATCGGCGTTGGTGTGCTTTCGGTGATTCTGTTTTTCGCTGCTCGCGGCCGTTACGATCCTGAATACCACAGCCCAGTAGAGATCTCGGGACTCTACTGGCACTTCGTAGACATTATCTGGATCTTTTTATTTCCGCTGCTCTACTTGCTGGGGCGGCACATGGTGCACTAACAACATGGACAGACAAGAATGTCTGTCCTACGGGTTATGAGCGAACACATTGTTTCAGTAAAAATCTACGTAGCAATCTTTCTCATCCTTATGGTGGGAACGGCGCTGACTGTCTGGGCCGGGCTTCAGGATTTTCCGGGACCGTTGAACGTCATCATCGCCTTGACGATTGCAGTAATCAAGGCAACTTTCGTCGTGCTTTACTTTATGCACGTTCGCTACAGCTCGCATTTAATTTGGGTGGTTTTCGCCTCGGCGCTCTTCTGGCTGGGGATTCTCTTCGCCTTGACCTTCAGCGATTACTGGACCAGAGGCTGGTTGACAGGCTGAATAGCCCTACCTCGCTTGGCTTCGCCCTTAACTTTCCGTCGTATGTAACTTCGTATCACGCACCACGATCATCTGGTGACACGCCGGACATTCCAATCTGATAGTTGCATCTGAAGTTTTGATCGGGGCCGAACAGTATGGGCACGCGCCCGTCACCTCATTCTGCTTGAAGAGATCGCGCATCATGATCAGCGGCAAAACCAGCCCGGCGATTAACAGCGGAATGCCGAAAATCAAACCAATGCTCGTGCCTTCACCGAGCGTCAGACTGATTACGAGCCCCGCGATAAATAGGAGCAAACCAATAGCGATGGCAAAGGAAAAGCTGTAGGCACTATCAAACGTTTTCCCTGTCTTTCCGGAGTCAGGTTCTTTGGCGCTCATCAGGTAGCCCTTCCTTTGGTTCTTAGAATCGTGCTGGAGAGTGGAGTTGAGTTTTAACGCCGCCGTTTGCGGTTTGTCAATATTTTCGAGACGTCACGGGTCGTTTCCTGATTTCGTTTTCTCTGTGTGACCACTGTGTTCTCTGTGCCTCTGTGGTGGGCGCCTCGTGATAAGGATTCACCACAGAGACACAGAGCACACAGAGATTATTCAAACCATCGTGCAGTCGTTGTGCGGATTCGCTGCTTCATGGCTATAATCACCGTTTCCTATGGCGACCACATTTATGACAAACAGCACTCAGGCACCATTCGAACAGTTTCTCAATCTTCACGGTGAAGAAGACTGGGCAGCCACGTTAACGACACTCCTGCGCTCCATTCACGAGGTGGACAAGAACGCAGTGCAGATCTGGTTCTCCTTCTACCCGCTAGCATTATTTCGCGCTCTGCAACAAGCGGAGGACTCGGACGCGCTCGCTAAGCAACTGTTGATGCAGGGTAACTACCGTCTGCAGGATCAGGTTGACTCGTCGCACAAGTTTCTCTATGGGCATCGTTACTGGCCTGAGGTGAAGAAGGCAGTCGAAGCGTTGGCCGCGAACTTTACCGAAACTGATCCGCTCTCGGAGCAGATCATAACGGTTGCAAGCGAAGTTGCTGCGGCAATGAAGGTTGACGTTTCGCTGGTGACAGGTATTACGGCCGTGGCTTTTATGACGGTCCAGCAAGCGGGACTGGCCGCGTTCAAGGACGCAAAGGGCGAGATGCTTCTGGACAAGAAACTTGCGCGCAAGACTCCGGAGCAAGTACTGCGCGAGCGCGCTGTGGATGACAGTCAGGGGCTGTTCGGTTTTCTGAAAACCGTTGATAAAAAGTGGACTGTCACCTACGACGAGACTGACCCGCGCGCGAAATACAAATTGAATGATGTTCAGGATTTGGCGTGGGGCGCGGCTGACGATAGCTCGCGCAACTGGCGCGAAATCGATCCGCGGCGAGTTGAAGGTCCGATCCCGGTGGAATGTCGTTCGGCGTCGTGCGGCACCTGCTGGGTAGGAGTGCTCGGCGGCGCGGGAAAACTTTCTGATGTGGCTGTGCGGGAAGGGAAGAAGATTAAAGAGTTTGGCTACATCGACACCACGGAGCCCAAGCCACTGATTCGCCTCGCCTGTCAGGCGCAGGCGCTGGGCGCAGTCTCAATTGTTATCCCACCCTGGAACGGCGTGTTCGGGAAGTATCTACGAGCGCAGCAACAAACGAGTGAAGAAGACATCGAGTAAGTCCGACAAGTTTTCGCCGTTGTTTTTTGTCCTTGCGGCCGCCGTGCTTTGGAGCACCGGCGGCCTGTTCATCAAGTGGACCTCACTATCCGGATTGGAACTCTCCTTTGGCCGCTCGCTACTGGCGGCTGTCACCGTTGCAATCTTTACGAGGCATGAAGGCTTCGGTCTGAATAAAGTCACGGCGCTGGCTTCGGTGTTGTATGCGGCGTTATTGGTGCTGTTTGTTTTGGCCACCAAAGAGACGACGGCTGCCAACGCCATTTTTCTGCAATACACCGCTCCCGTCTATCTGCTCATTCTTGAACCGCTCATATACAAGGAAAAGTTTCGTCGTCGCGATTTGATCGTAGTGGTCGCCTGCGTGATTGGCATGTCGCTGTTTTTTGTGGGCAAGCTAAGGCCGCAGGATGTCACCGGCAATTTGTTGGCGCTTGCGTCAGGGTTTTGTTTCGCCTGCTACTTTCTACTACTGCGGCATTCAAAAGCTCGAGCAGTAAATCGAGCTTCGTCGGTGATCTATGGAAACCTTCTGGTGGTGCTCATCGCCGCACCGGTGGGACTAAGAGCAATCCCGCAGATGACTCTCCATGATGGGATAAGTGTGGCGTATCTCGGCATCGTTCAGATTGGGCTGGCCTACACACTCTTTACCGTGGCAATGTCGCGTGGCCTACGCTCGCTGGATGCCGGCATCGTTGGCTACGTCGAACCTGTGTTGAATCCGATTTGGGTATTTCTGGTAATAGGCGAGCGACCGACTTCGTGGGCACTACTCGGCGGCGCCATTATCGTGGCTGCCGTTGTGGTTCATACCTTGGTGGAAGCGAGAAGAGGACGACGATTGAACCTGACGTGAAGATTCATCCACCTTCGGCGCGTTGTTTCGCGGCGGCGGCAACCGCCGCCAGGCGTGCGACTTTTTGTTCGAAGGTTTCTCCTGGCACTGGTCCCGTGTCAACCACACCACAATAAGTCGATCGAATCATGAGTGTTCTATCAGCTTGGCCGGTCGGCTTGTGGGCGGCAGCTGGCGACGCTGGCTGTGCTGGCGTTGCGGGAGCTTCAGACTCTGGAGCTGGGGTAGGCAGCGCGGATTCCAAAACTTCTGCTACCACTGGCGCGCTCGCTGCGACCGACTCGGAAGGCGCAACCTCACCTCCGCCTTCCTCGGCGCGCTGCTTTGCGGCAGCCGCCACGGCCTTTAGGCGTGCGACCTTCTGTTCAAATGTTTCGCCGGGCACTGGGCCACTGTCGGCCACGCCGGCGTAGGTGTATCGCTTGTTTAGTTGACGGTTAGGTTCTGCGCCAGCCTTCGGACTCGCCGCCTTTGGCGCAGGGGTCGCGGCTGGTTTGGCCGGAGTGGGAGCCGCCGCTTTGCCGGCTGGTGGCGGGGCGGGAGCAGTTGCCGGTTTAGCGGCCGCCGGCCCATGACTCGTCTCCATCACGAAGACGCCTCTGGCGTCCTTCTTGATTACCGGCAAGGTGCCGCCCGCTGCTTGCAGCAGCGCCGAAAGCTCAGCTTCGACGAAACGACTTTGCTTGTTTGGATCTCTTACGTGGCCCAGCGGGGGGCCCATATAAAGTGTGCCGCAGGTTTGGCACTTGAATAAGACATCGTCACCGCGTAGATGAATCTCCGCGGGCTCACCGGCAGTTCCCAGTTGCTTCAGATGCCCGTTACACAGTTTGCCCTTTTCATTTTTCTCGTTACAGACAGTTTGAGCGTTTGTGATCCGCTTCGGCACCGGCGCAGCTGCGGCGCTGGTAGAGACCTGCTCGCTGGAGCTTGGTTCGGAGGCAGTTGTCATATGTCCGCGGTCGCTTCCATCGCGTAAGTTTTGTGGGAAGTGCAAACGAATCTTACCGAGCCGGACAAACAGGCGTCAATCAAAACAGTTAGGTAATGTGCCACTCCCAATCACAACTAACGTTGCTTATCAGACTTTGTTATCCTCGACCCTAATGCTCAACGACTTACTTGGGGGAATTTGGCGTCGTGTGCCGAAGCCACTGCGTCATTTCACACTCGGCCTGAGCCATCCTCGATTCGCCGTAACCGCGGGAGCAGTCATCATCGACGATCGAGGTCGCGTATTGCTGCTCAAACACCGGTTTCGTATGGGCTCGGGATGGGGAATACCCGGAGGTTATCTGGAAAAAGGTGAACAACCTGAGGCGGCCCTGCGACGGGAATTACGAGAGGAGGCGGGGCTGGAGATTGAAAAAGTTGAATTGGTGTTTGTACGAACTTTCAAAAAGCCTCGACAGCTCGAGATCATTTTCCGCTGTCACCCTGCCGGAGAGACCAACCAACTAAACTATGAGATCCAGAGAGCCGCCTGGTTTGCGCCGGACGAATTACCGAAAAGTTTGCCAAAAGATCAGCAGCGATTAATAAAAATGGCGCTGAACGATGGAGCGAGTCCTCAAGATTGATGTATGCTGTCGCCGAAATTCAAGGATGAAGGATGGGATGAAGGCGGAAGGGGAATGAAACTTCTGTTGGTCATCCTGTAATCACTCATCCTCTTCCAATCACTGGAGCGTAAAATGGTTGACCTGATTCCGTCTTCTGAAACTGTCATGCAAATCCTGAAACGCACCGGCGCTTTTCGGGAAGGCCACTTCGTCTACCCTAACGGCAAACACTCACCACATTACTTTCAAATGCCGCTGGCGTTTCGTTATTACGATACGGCGCGTGTGTTGGCAGTCGGGCTGAGCAGAAAGTTTCGAGTTGATCGCGACATATCCAGTCAGTTGCCGAAGGTATCAATCATCAGTCCCAGTTCCGGCGGCATTCCGGTGGCCTTTGGCGTTCGCGATGCGTTGAGCGCGGAACAGATTTATTGGGCGGAGCAGGAGAACGGGAAGCGCATGTTTCGCCAGTATATTAATCAGGGAGAGGTCAACCCGTGCATCATTGTGGACGACATCATCAGAAGCGGACAGGCCATTGAAGAAACTGCGGCGCTGGTAAAAGAACTTGGCGCGAACGTGATCGGCTGTGGCGCGATTGTTAGGTTTACTTCAGCGCCCGACAAACTGGAAAACATTCCGATCAGATCGCTGGTTGAGTTTGACGCGAAAATGTATGACAGCGACGAGGCTTGCAGTGATTGCATGAAAGACGCGCCCGTTGAGCACGTCCGTTTTTAGACCAGAAGGCAGAAAGCACTGTCAGAAGGTAGTAGGCATTCTGTCTGCCTTTTAACAAACCTAACTGCTGACGGAGGGTGCGAATCTGGTTGGGTCCTTCATCATGCCCGACAACATACGCCCGACTTCTTCATAACTCTCAATCAAATGATCATGTTTTTCCTGCGACATGTAGCCGCAGTCTAATGCAAAATCCAGCCATACCTGGGTTTCTGTTGCCTCTCCATCGGAATCCGTTAACTTGTTGACTCCCATGTTTGGATATCGTCGCTTACGAAAACCTTCGGCAATATTTGCAGGGACGCTTCGAGAAGAGCGACGAATCTGGTCAGTTAATGCATAGATTTCTTCCCGCGGAAAGTGCTTTGTGAGATGGAAGATTTCCATCGCTAATCGGTAGGCCAGTTGGAAGACCTTCAGATCTCTGTGACCGCGCATGGGATGCTCCTTATCGAGGGTGAAGGTTAGTGAATTAAGCGGCGCGGGTGATCTACGTCGAGGTGAGGTGACCTACTGCTTTTGTTTTCTGCCTACTGCTTTCTGCTTACTGCCTTCTGTCGTTAGATTTCGTGTCTATTCGCCAGAGCTTTATCCATCGTTACTTCATCCACGTATTCCAAATCACTTCCGACAGGCATGCCCATAGCTATTCGCGTTACGCGTAGGCCAAGAGGTTTAAGTAGACGGCTAATGTAATTCGCCGTCGCCTCGCCTTCGGTGGTTGGATTCGTCGCCAGGATTACTTCACTTACCTCCACACCGTCGTTGTTCTCCGGCTTCAGGCGCGGCAGCAAGTTCGCGAGATGGAGTTCGTTTGGACCAATGTGACGAATCGGAGAGAGGCTTCCGTGCAGCACATGATAGACACCCTTGAAGCTGCGTGTCTTTTCCACGGCCACCAGGCTATGAGGCTCTTCCACAACACAAATCACTGAATGGTCTCGCGAAGTTGAGGCGCAGATACGACAGGGATCGATGTCGGTGAGGTTGTTGCAGATGGAACAGAAGACGATGCGCTCTTTAACGTCACGCATCGCGGTGGTCAGCCGTTCCAGGTCGTTTTCCGGCGCTCGCAGGATGTGAAACGCGAGGCGCTGAGCAGATTTGTGCCCGATACCGGGAAGGCGCTTCAGCTCGTCAATCAGCTTGGTAACAGGTTCGGCGTATTCAAGCATTTTCTAATTTAGAACTTAGTGCTTTGTGCTTTGAACTTGGTTCTTTGTACTTAGAACTCTGTACTTTGAATAGAAGCAACTACAAAGCTCCAAGGACAAAGAACCAAGCACAAAATCCGGAGAAAGATTCTTTGTTAACCAAGCATCCCGCCCAATCCCGGTGGCAACATCCCGCCGAGCTTACCTTTCATTGCTTCATCAACTTTGCGGTTCGCTTCGTTTATGGCGGCGAGAATCATGTCCTGAAGCATTTCCACGTCGCCCTCTTTGACCGCCTCCGGATCAATCTTTAAGGAAACAATTTCATGATTGCCCTTCATTTCCACGTTTACCACACCGCCTCCCGATGAAGCATCTACGCGCAACTCCTCCATCTCCTTCTGCATTTTCTCCTGCATCACCTGCGCCTGCTTCATCATCTGTTGAATGTTGAATCCGCCCGGAAATTTCATCGCACACCTCTCTCAAACTCAATTTACTATCGGTAACATTGTTTGCAGGCATCGTAACTTTCATGCGAACCGAATGCAACGAGCAACACAGTCTCCAGTCGGCAGTCGTCAGTCTTCAGTCTCCATTCGGCAGTCATAAGTCTTCATTCGCCAAAGCAACACGCTAATCAGGGCTGCGGACTGGAGACTCCAGACTCAAGACTCTGGACTGGCGACTCCAGACTGTTCTCTGGACTGGAGACTCCAGACTGTTCTAGTGTTATCTCCGATGACCAACTCCAGCGAGGCACCACAATCGGAGCGCACTTTAAAAGCCGAGATCAAACTCTATTACGATCTTCATACACCGGCGGCCTTGCCGGCCCCGCTGCTGATCGCTTTACACGGTTACGGCGCAAGCAAGCGGCAAATGATGCGCGAGGCGAAACAGATGGCGCCGCCGCGTTTTGCGATCGCCGCATTGCAAGGCGTGCATCAACATTTGAAGGAACCGAAAGAGCCTGGTGGCCCACTCCGCTTCGGCTTTGGGTGGCTCACGAATTTTCATTCCGAAGAATCTGTTGCTCTTCATCATCAGGCACTTGCCGACCTGACGAAGACGCTGATAGACGAAGACAAGGTTGATGCGCAGCGAATATTTCTTCTTGGTTTCTCGCAGACGTGCGCTCTCAACTATCGTTTTGCATTCACTCATCCAACTCTCTTTCGCGGCGTCGTTGGAATCTGTGGTGGTCTTCCGGGAGATTGGGAAACGAGCGAAAGCTACAAACCGACTGACGCTGCTGTGTTTCATCTTGCGGGCAAGCAGGACGAGTTTTATTCGCCCTCACGTGTTGCAGATTACGAACAGCGGCTACGAATGCGAGCCCGCGACGTACAGCTCAGGAGTTATGACGCCGCACATGAGATCGTCCCGGAAATGCGTGATGATGTCAGGGCGTGGTTGACTAAACATGCAGAATGAGACAGCGCCCTCTAACTGGCTAGCGATTAATTGGGCGATTTTGGCAGGCTGTTTGATTCTTCTCTCGGCCGCCGGTTGTCACAGCCCGACACCGGCCGGGGGCGGGTCAGCAGCAGCGCCACCAACGCCGGCGTCTACAGTCCTGCCGTTGCCGGCAACCGCGTCACCGCAACTCAAACAATTAGTGGAAGCAGCAATTGAACAGAGCAGGGTTACTACCGGCTACGATCCTTCGTGGGTCAGGATGGAATATCCCAACGGCGATGTTCCCACCAATACGGGCGTTTGCTCTGATGTTATCGTGCGCGCTTTTCGCAAAGTGGGTATCGATCTGCAAAAGGAAGTTCACGAAGACATGACGCGTGCGTGGTCCGAATATCCCAGGAAATGGGGAGCCCAGGGCACTGATACCAACATCGATCACCGCCGTGTCTTGAATCTCACGACCTATTTCGAACGGCAGCGTAAGGCTCTGCCTATCACGGACGAACGCGCTGACTATTTACCTGGCGACGTGGTGGCCTGGGAACTCAGTGATGGCGTCGAACACATCGGGATCGTTACAAACCTTTCGTCCGAACCAGAGAAGCATTACCTGATTGTGCACAACATTGGCGCGGGCGCGAGACTGGAAGACGTGCTGCTGGCTTGGAAAATTATCGGGCACTACCGTTACTTCTAAGCCCGCATTTACAAGACCGGCCTAATAAATCTGAATTGCTTGTCCCTGAGCCTGACTGCATTTATAGTCGTCGCCACCAGTTAATATCCGGCGCTATCGTGCTAAAAGGACAAACAAATACCATGTACCCTAAGCCGCTCTGGGCCGCGCTAATGCTTGTCGCGATCATTCCACTATCGGCACAAGCCCAAAGTCCAACAAAACCAAACAAACGCGAGGGCAGGACAGTCGCCGCGATACGTGCCGTGCTTGACGCGCAACGCGACGACTGGAATCGCGGCGATATCGAAGGATATATGGATGGCTACGCGCGTTCCGACGACACGGTTTTTGTTTCCGGAGATAACGTGACCCGTGGCTGGCAGACGGTGCTTGAGCGTTACAAGAAAGCTTACGACTCGCGTGAGAAGATGGGGAGTCTGACTTTCTCCGACCTTGAGATAACGCTAATCGGAAACGACCGCGCGACCGTTCTCGGCCGTTGGCATCTCAAACGGTCGAAAGATGAGCCACACGGAAGGTTCACTCTAATTCTGCGACGTACGAAGCTGGGCTGGAAAATCATTCACGATCACACCTCGAGTGCTTAGCTGTTTCCGAGCTTTTGGCATTGGCTCTTCCAACGACACTGTGATAAACCCTCGGGCAAATTGCGACCAGGCGTTACCACAATCCCGAAAAAGGAGTGAAACACAATGAACTACGGACGTATCTTACTCGGCGGCCTACTTGCCGGACTGGTGCTAAACATCGGCGAGTTTTTGCTGAACGATTATGTGATGGGAAATCAGATGAGGGACTTCATGACCCGACACAATTTTGCGGAGCCCGGAACCAATTTCATGATCGTAGCTGTGGGACTGACTTTTGTGATGGGCATTGTGCTGGTTCTAGGCTATGCGCTGATTAGGCCTCGACTTGGCGCCGGAGTGAAAACGGCGATCATTACGGGGTTGTTAGCGTGGTTTTGTGTCTACCTGTATTCCGGGATAATAAACGGCGTACTTTTCGGTATACCTACAGGCACTATGGTAATGGTCGCGGTCTGGGGACTGGTCCAATACGCAGTAGCCGCAGTCGCCGGCGCCTGGCTTTACAAAGAAGCTTAGCGAAACTTGGCAAACACCCTCGCAGTAATTAATTGTTCACAGGTGGTGACGCTTGCCGGACAGACAGCGTCAGGCGAATTAAGAATGCGTAACCACCCAGGATAAAACGACCGCACGAAGAACGAACTTTCAACTTTTCTGGCTTGACTCGCGGCAGACATTCATCGACAAAAGGCTGGCCTGAACGCGACATCTGTGATACATCGTCGCCGAACTGTAGTCGACTCACTTTAACCCCCAAAAGAAGGAGTGTGACAACGATATGAATTACCCGCGTATCTTGATCGGCGGTTTGGTAGCAGGATTGATCTTGAACATCGGCGAGTTTCTCCTCAACGGCGTGCTGTTGGCTAACCAGATGGAGGAGTTTTTCAGGAAATGCGGTATGTCGCCGCCGAGCAGCAGGGGGCTTATCCTCCTTTTTGCGTTTACGTTTCTCCTGGGGATCTTCATTGTCTATGTCTATGCCGCCATCAGGCCTCGCTATGGCGCCGGACCGAAGACGGCCATCTGCGCAGGTCTAATTGCCTGGTTCTGCGTTTACTTTTACAACAACGGCGTGGCCCTGGCGCTGGGAATTGTTCCGGTCAACCTGTTCATGATTGCCTTGGCCTGGGGCTTTGTTGAATACGTCCTTGGCGCACTGGCAGGTGCCTGGCTTTACAAAGAAGCTTAGCCGAACTTGGCAAACACCCTCGCAGTAATTAATTGTTCCCAACTGGTAACACTTGCCGGGCCCGCACGCCCGCGGGTCGGCGCGGAGCTTCGTGAGCTGTCGATCGTCGAAGACGGCGCCTTGTTCGTGTGCAATGGAAAGGTCGAGAAGGTTGGCCCGCGTGCAGAAGTTCAGCGGCTGATTGATAACGACTGCGAGGTAGTGGATGCGGGTGGTCGCGTGGTACTGCCGGGATTTGTCGATGCGCACACGCATCCGGTATTTGCGGGAACGCGAGCAGGTGAATTTGAAGAGCGCGCGCAGGGCGCGACGTACCAGCAAATTGCCGCGCGTGGCGGCGGCATTCAATCGACGGTCCGGACGACTCGTGAGGCGACTCTGGACGAACTGGTTAGCGCCGGCAAGCGATACGC
>JALZOO010000195.1 GCA_030913905.1 Acidobacteriota bacterium | reverse complement strand
ACCCCATCACGATCAGCGACTTGGGCACGTCTTTGAGTTCCAGAATATGATCGCTGTTAACGACCTTGACACCGTCGGTATCAAAACCCGGTATGGGCCGGACCACTGAGCCGGTGGCAATGATGATGTTTTTGGTTTGGATTGTTTCCTTCTTGCCGTCGGCGCCGCTTACTTCAACTTTCCCCGGCAATGCGAGTTTTCCGGTGCCCTTGAATACCGTCACCTTGTTCTTCTTCATCAGGTATTCGATACCTTTGGAATTCTTCAGCACAACTTTGTCTTTGCGTTTCTGCACATCAGCAAACGCCAACTGAATAGCCGAAGCCTGGACGCCGAACTCCGCGGCGTGCTGCATTTGCTCGTAAACGTGGGCCGACATCAACATCTGCTTGGTGGGAATGCAGCCGCGAAGTGTGCAGGTGCCGCCGAGGCGAGTATCTTTTTCGATGATAGCCACTTTCAAACCAAGCTGGCCGGCTCGTATCGCCGCCACGTATCCGCCTGGTCCACTACCAATAATCGTTACATCAAACTGTTCGTTAGCCAATTTGTTCGGGTTCCTCTCTAGCGATTGCGAATCTTGCGATTACCGAAAGCCGCGTAGTCACCCGCGGTCTTGAACGTAGGGGCGGACCTGCGTGTCCGCCCTCTTTAGCTGGCAATGCAGGGCGGACACATAGGTCCGCCCCTACAACGACTCTGACGAATGATTTCTTTAAGAGAGCGGCATTATAATCATTTGCTGGTATTTCATCCAATTGCGATGGTTTTGTAGCAAACTTCAGTTTACGGTCCTGGCTCGAGTTGGAATGTCTCGCGGTTAGGAAGGGGGCCTGCCCCCGCTCCTTATCACAAACTGTTATTGCGGTCAGCGCTCCGTTAGGGCGGCATGCAGTTTCCGCAAGATGGCCGGCATCGCAGCGTGACGAATACAGAACCGGGAGCGGTAGCGACCGGGTAAGGTTGACGTTCGGGTCAGTTGCGCAGAACCTTAGCGTAGCGAGGCATTGCTTATTCAAGTTGCTTACAAGCCGACGGTATGGACCGCGATCGAAGTTGATCGTAGCACGCGGTCGCTTTGCATTCGTCGGATAACGGGTTGACCGTAGGACCCGGTCGCTACCGCTCCCGGTTCTGCATTCGTCGGCCCACGAGGGTTGACCGTAGCACCCGGTCGCTACCGCTCCCGGTTCTGCATTCGTCGGCCCCGCGAGGAAAATTGAAGGTTAACACCATGAAACACTCCGAAGGCTTTCTAAAGCTAGTCAACGACTCCAAAAGCCGCATCCGTGAAGTGACGGTCGAGCAAACGCACGAACGAATGGCCGCAAATCCAGATGCGAAACTAATCGACGTGCGCGAGGACAATGAATGGCAAGCCGCTCATGCTGCCGGCGCAGAACATCTCGGTAAGGGCATCATTGAGCGCGACATTGAGGAGATGGTCCCGGAAAAGTCGACGGAGCTGATTCTCTACTGCGGTGGCGGCTTTCGTTCCGCCCTCGCAGCCGACGTGCTTCAGCAAATGGGTTACACCAACGTCTTCTCAATGGCAGGTGGTTGGAAAGCCTGGAAAGACTCGCGCAGCGAGACTGTAGAAGGCACTTAGGTGATGAAGGGTTATGTGGTCGTCACAGGTTCACCGGTCAGCTTGCGTACGATTTTCAGGAGATGGTCCAGATCGAGTGGCTTGGTTAAATGTTCAGCAAAGCCTTCCGCATGTGCCCGCTCGATATCGTTAGTTCGACCATAGCCGGTTAACGCGATGGCCGGCACGTCTGCCATATCGGGCAACTGGCGCAGGTTGCGAATCAGTTGATAGCCGTCCATCCCCGGCATCGAAATATCTGAGATAACCAAATCAAAATCCTTTCTTCCGGCAATCTCCAGTGCCTCCGCGCCGCTGCGGGCCGATTCAACAAAGGCACCTTCAAGCTCCAGCAGCTTGCCCAGCATCTCCGTCGTCTCCGGCGAATCATCAACTACCAGAATAAATTTTCTTTTGAGCGCACCCGTCACGCCGGTTTTTTCCAGGGGCAACGCGGAAACACCCGGCGTGTAAAGTGGTATGCGTACGGTGAAGCGCGCTCCGTGTCCGGCGCCTTCCGAGTATGCCTCGACACCTCCGCCATGCAGCTCAGCCAACTGCTTAACGAGAGCTAATCCAATCCCCATCCCACCTTGCTTGCGTCCGAAGCTGGCGTCTGCCTGACGAAAAATCTCAAAAACGTGCGGCAGAAAATCGGGCGAGATTCCCAGCCCGCTATCTTCCACTACCAACATAGCGTCGTTTTCCTGCTCGCGCAGGGCGATCTTTACGCGTCCCCCCGGCGGAGTGAACTTGATGGCATTGTTGAGAAGGTTCCAGGCGATTTGGGCCAGGCGAATCGGGTCACCTTCAACCACAACCACCTCTGAATCAAGATCGGCTTCCAACGAGATGTTCCCCCCAGCCGCTTCACCGCGCACTGTCTCGATCGCATCTGAAATAATAGTTGACAGGGAAAGCGGCTGCCGGTTGAGCGAGAGTTTGCCCATTTGCAAACGGGACAAGTCGAGCAGGTCGGAAACAAGCTGTGCCTGGGCCAGAGCGTTGCGCCTGATGGTTTCTGCCGCCTTCACGACGAACGAGTGTTTCTGAGACTCGTCACTGCGCCGGAGTATCTCCGCATAACCAATGACGACGTTGAGCGGGTTGCGCAACTCGTGAGACAGCGTCGCCAGAAACTCATCCTTCAGCCGGTTGGCATTCTCAGCCTCAGCGCGCGCTTCCCGCTCGCCCGCCAATAACTTCTCGCGTTCCTCTTCATTACGTCGCCTCAAGGTGTTATCAACTGAAACGCCCACGATGCCAATCAATTCACCTTTGTTGTTGAATATGGGCGAGTCTGTAACCATCACAGGGAACAGCGACCCATCGCGTCGCTGTACCTGGAATTCCCCGGACCAGCTCTGGCCCTGTTGCAGACAGGTAAGAATCTCAATGGCACGATCACGCAGCACGGGCGAGGGAGTAACGTCCAGAATGTTTGCGCCAAGCGCTTCCGCGGCTGACCAGCCGTAAAGATGCTCAGCAAATGAATTCCAGAAGATGATGGTTCCGGTTAAGTCGGTTGCGATTACGGATTGTTCGACAGCGTCTAACAGGCGGGCCTGGAAACGAATCTCTTCTTCCGCTCGCCTGCGTTCGGTAATGTCGCGAAAGACGACCACGAGTCCGGTAATCTTCTCGTCCGCGCGCAATGGAGAAGAACTGTAAACCACGTTGAAGAACGTCCCATCCTTGCGAATGAAAACGTCTTCGGTCTCGCTCACCATCGTTCCTTCCCCAAGTACTTGGAGACCGGCACACTCCTCCTTCGGAAAGGGCGTACCATCAGGTCGTTTGTGGTGAGTGACGTCATGCATCCTGCGCCCGATCAATTCGTCGAGGGTCCAGCCAAACATCTTCTGCGCGGCAGGATTCATGAAGGTTAGAAGTCCCTCGCTGTCGACCGTGTACAGACCTTCGCCCATGCTCAACATTACGGTTTCATCAAACTGAAGTGCCCTGCGCAGTTGCTCTTCAGCTCTCTTACTCGCCGTAATGTCTCGCGCTATCTTTGAACAGCCAACGATTTCGCCACGGTCATTCTTAACCGGCGAAATGGTGAGGGAAATATCTATCAGTTGGCCATCCTTGCGCTGCCTGACAGTCTCGAAGTGTTCGAGTCTCTCGCCCCGCCTGATGCGCGTCAATATGAGTGTTTCCTCAGCTTGCCGGTCGCGAGGAATGACGATCGTGATTGGCTGACCAATGACTTCATCCGCCTCATAGCCGAAAACTCGGGTCGCTCCTTTGTTCCAACTTTTGATTATGCCCGTTAGATCTTTGCTGACAATCGCGTCATCAGACGACTCGACTATCGCCGCGAGCCGGCGCGCTTCTATTTCAGAAACCTCGCGCGCGCGAAACGCCTCCGCCAGTTCCATTTCGTATAAAAGCGCGTTGCGAAGCGCGATGGCAGCTTGATCGGCAAGCGCAGACAACTGCCAACGCTCTTCAATATTCAACGCTTGCTCCCTGACGACGACGAGCAAACCGTTGAGCTCTTGTTTGGCGATTATGGGAACAGAGACGGTACGGTCTTTTTCTCCCAGGCTGAGCGAGGACTGCAAATCCCTCAGTACTTCCTCCTGCATTCGGCCGGAAAAGTTTTTAACCAGGCTCGGATCAACTCCACGCGACGCACGAATACGAAGCCGTTCGTCTTTATCCACGAGAAGCAGCAGCGAGATCTTGGCGCCCACAAGTTCGGCGGCGTTTTCTACGATAAGGTCGAGGACTTCGTCGAAGTTGAGTGAGGTGGTGATGGCCCGGTTGATTTCAGCCAAGCGTCGTGAAGGATCCTTGTTCTCTAGCCCTGGTTCGAACATGACACGTACCGTTTCTTTTGCGGTCAACCCAACACAAATGGGGGCATGAATAGATTCTTATTTCAAGGCTTTCCTAACCACGGCACCTTTGCTGGTAATCTCCAACTCGTGCTCGCGATTATCATGAGCGCTGCCTCGTGTCTTGATTACTTGCAGCGTACGCAGCATCTCCGCACCTTCTTTAAAGCGAAGTAGCACTATGTTGTCGCTCATGTTTGATACTAACTGATCGCTGATGCCGTGAATTTCAAACAGATTAGGGAGTTCGTACATCATCATGCAAGTGACGTTACGAACGGCAAACCATTGTGTCAGAGCATAGAGAAAGTCCGAAAAGCGTTGGCTGTCAATGCTGCTCCGCTCGAGGTCGCCAAGCGCATCTATTACTACGCGTTTGATTTTTCCGTCACGAATGCGCTGAAACAGAGAGGAGACCACGGTATCAAGTTGTATCTCGACGGGTGACTGATACCTCAGTTCGAAGCCATCGTTAAGCAACTTCTGCGCGGGCCAACCGAAGCTCCGCATCAGGGCGGCGAGTTGCGCAGGATTCTCCTGAAATCCCACGTACAGGCCATGCTCTCCCTTAGCCGCACCCTCAGTCAGAAAGTGCAAACCCATGATCGTTTTCCCGGAGCCGGTGGGGCCGGCGACCAGGGTAGTGCTGCCGCGCCAAAAACCTTCCGCGACCAGGCGATCCAGCCCCGAAATGCCGGAAGTCAACCTCTCAACCTGCGGCGAATAATCCGGCGGGACTGCCGGGCTTAGTAAACGCGGAAAGACATCTACTCCCCCCGCGGATATCGAAAAGGCGTGCATACCAGGCAGCGAACCAGAGCCTCGCAACTTTTCCACCCTGAGAAATCTCTGTTCGCGAACGTTCGTGGAATACTTGATCAACTGAATCACCACGTCAGCTATGGCGAATTCCGGCAGCTCGGTCATGTTCTCCTGCGAATATTCACCTACCAGGAAGCTGGTGCATTGATACGCCGAGAGCACACTGGCGAGATCGTAAACTACTGTGCGCCGTTCGCTCGACGTAACCAATAATTCGGTCAACGCCTTAAACGAATCGATGAACACAAACCTCGGCGAACGTTGCAGCAACATCTCCGTTACAACGTCAGCCAGTTTCTCAATCCCTGCGTCCCGCAGTATTAGGCCCAGGTCTTCGTAAAAAACCGATACTCCCACCTTCGCCACATCGAAGAAGCTGTGGCTCTGCCCGTGAACTATGAATTTGTCCAGCGGTTCGGACAGCGTTGTCAGGTAAAGCACCGGCGCGTCGGGCGTTGCGTTTGCGAAGGCGAGCTGCTCGGCCAGAAGTGTCTTGCCCGTCCCGGGCGCACCGATTAAGACAGTGATTGTGTTCTCGGGAATTCCTCCCATGAGAACCTCGTCGAGCCCGGCACATCCGGTTGGTATCTTGTTCGGCATCAAGTTCCCTCTCCCGCCGATTGCCTGCGCAAAGCCAGCAGCTTTTCAAGAGTGCCAATTAATAGATCTTCATCCAGTGGTTTGCTTAGGAAAGCATCAGCGCCGGCTTCAGTCGCGCGGTCTTCTGCCTGCAAATGGCTAAAGACCATTACCAGGATATTCTTAGTTTCCTGGCTTGCTTTAATTGCGCGACAAAGCCTGAGGCCATCTAGTTTGGGAACGAGAATCTCCGTTACCAGGATAGTAGGCCGTAACTTCTTCACCCGCTCCAATGCTGATAGGCCATCGTTGACAAATTCGACGGTGAACCCGGCCTGCTCCAGGAAAAATCGTTCCAGCCTTTGCACCACCGGATTGCGCTCGACCACGAGGATCAGCGCGCCCCCGGCTGAATCCCTGGGGGCATCTACGCTATCTTTTTGGGGGGATGACATTACAGACCCTGGGCCGTTATGGGCAGACGAATACATAAAGTCATTCTGTACGCTCTGCGAGAAATGTTGTTGGTGCTATTCCAGAATCTATACCGCAACAGCCACCGATAAGCAAGGGGAACCCTTTTAGACGGTGGGAGCGAACTTGGGGAAGCAGCGACACACAAATACGGAACCGGTAGCCACTGAGTAATCGTTGATTAAAGACTCGTTCAAGAAACGCGGTTGTGTGTGCCGCAACCTAACCCGGTCGCTACCCCGACTCGTCGGGGTTCCGTATTTGTGTGGTTGGCTGAGGTAGATCCACGGTAGGTTTAACCACGAGCGCGCGTGATGTAGAATTGATGTCGGCTAAAGCCATGCAGACTCCACGCGACAGACTACTCCAGACACTCACGAATAATTCTTTCCAGGACACCGACAATGGCATCTGAGGCAATTGAACAAAAAGGCCCGAACACCGGAGTGCGCGTTGAAAGCGACACGATGGGAGAGGTTTCCGTGGCCGCCGACAAATACTGGGGCGCGCAAACTGAGCGTAGCCTCCACCACTTCGATATCGGCGGCGACGTAATGCCGCGAGAAATGATTCGCGCGTTGGGAATTCTTAAAAAGGCCGCGGCGCAGGTGAATAATGAGTTGGGAAAACTTCCAGCCGACAAGCGCAACCTGATCGAACAAGCGGCGGACGAAGTAATCGCAGGAAAGCTTGACGATCATTTTCCCTTGCGCATCTGGCAAACCGGTAGCGGCACGCAGACGAACATGAACGCCAACGAAGTGATTTCCAATCGCGCGATTGAGATGGCCGGCGGCGTCATGGGCAGCAAGAAGCCTGTTCATCCAAACGACGACGTCAACATGTCGCAGTCGTCAAACGATACATTTCCAACGGCAATGTACATCGCCGCCGCCGAGGAGCTAAACAAACTCGTACCGGCGATACAAAACCTTCACGACGCCATCGCGGCTAAGGCCGAAGAATTCAAAGACGTGGTCAAGATCGGACGTACGCACCTGCAGGACGCGACGCCGTTGACTGTGGGCCAGGAAATGTCCGGCTGGGCGAGTTTGCTGGCCCGAGACATTGATCGCTTGAAGATGGTGATGCCGGGTTTGCTGGATCTCGCTATCGGCGGCACTGCCGTTGGAACCGGCCTCAACTCGCATCCGGAGTTTGCCGAACGCGCGGCGTACAAGATTTCTGAGTTGACGGGCCTGCCGTTTAAGTCACATCCAAACAAATTCGCTGCCCTTTCTGCACATGATGAAATCATTTTCGCGAGTGGCGCCCTGAAAACGCTGGGCGCTTCGCTGATGAAAATTGCCAACGACATCCGCTGGTTGGCTTCCGGACCACGCTGTGGATTGGGTGAACTGATTCTGCCGGAGAATGAGCCGGGTTCGTCAATCATGCCGGGCAAAGTTAATCCCACGCAGAGTGAGGCCATCACAATGGTGTGTGTGCAGGTTTTTGGAAACGATGTGGCCATAACCATGGCCGGCTCCCAAGGACATTTCGAGTTGAATGTCTTTAAGCCGGTGATGATTCACAACCTGCTGCACTCAATTCGTTTGCTTCGCGATGCCAGTAGTGGGTTTACCAAGTATTGCATCAAGGGGATCGAACTCAATCGCAAACAGATTGGCGAGTATTTGAGAGACTCGCTGATGCTGGTGACCGCTTTGAACCCACATATCGGCTACGACAAAGCCGCACAGGTGGCGAAGAACGCGCACAAGAAAGGGATCAGCTTGCGCGAGTCGGCAGTTGAGCTTGGGTTTTTGACCGGTGAAGAGTTTGATAAGTACGTAAAGCCGGAAGAGATGACGCACCCGTAATTCCTAGTCCGCGGACATATCCGCAGATTACGCAGATTACACAGATTCAGTAAGACAAGTTTGAGAGCGCGAGTACGGCCGCCCTTGGTTTGTTAATCTGTGAAATCTGCGTAATCTGCGGATAACCATTTGGAGTTAAAGCTTGCCTGATCGCAGTGATCGCGTAAAAGAGAACGTCGCCGGCCTCTACTATGTAGACTCATCCTGCATTGACTGCGATGTGTGCCGCGATACCGCGCCGGAAAATTTCAGGCGCTCCGACGCCCACAGTTACTCTTTCGTTT
>JALZOO010000188.1 GCA_030913905.1 Acidobacteriota bacterium | reverse complement strand
GAACGAACCATAACCGGCACCGCGCGCGTCCAGAACAACCGCACGATGATGTTAGCCAGCGTGGCCCAGGATGTTCAGTCGAATGGACGCCAGGGGTTGCCGATACTCGGTTTGATCCCGGTGTTAGGCAGGTTGTTCACGTCACCGACTCGCGACAATCGTCGCATCGACATTGTCATAGCTGTGACGCCGCGTGTGTTGCGGGCTCCGGCAGTGACGCCGCGAGACGAGGAGATGCGACCCAGCGGGACGCTGCAGTCGCCAACCACTGGGTCACTCGAAGCCATGCTGCGCGATGCGGATCGTGAAGATCAGTTGGCAGCGGCACGAATCAAACAACCGAAGACGACGGCGAATGCTTCGCTGCCGGGGATGTTTCCGACTGCCCCACCCGCAGTAAGCCAATCGGCGCAGGCATCAACTCAACCAAACGCCGCGCCGCCAGCTGTTAATACTGCCCCTACTAATGTTGTAACTGGCAATGCTGTTACGAACAATGCGGTTGCGAACCAGGTGGGCCAACCGACGACCACTACGACCCAGCAGCCCGCACCGGCAGATGAGCTGCCGGCTTTTGTGCCTGCTCCTAAGTCCCTTATCAGTAACTCTGCGGCATCCGAAGTGGCCGCAGTCAACACCAACCTGAACAATGGAGCCGTTCTGACGAGTTTGCCAAAGCCGATTGAAACGGCGGTGACTCCCGTTAGTAGTCGATCGAGGATTGCGCAAATTAGCTTGAGCGCTCCCGATCAGGCTATGAAGGCGGGCGAAACGCGCCGGGTCGCAGTTGAACTAAAGAGCGATGTTTCACTGGCGATGGCTGTGGTCGCACTGCGGTTCGATCCCAAAGTCTTGAAGGTGCGCGGAATTTCGGCAGGGACGCCTTTGGCCCAGGAGCTCTTGAACAACGGAAAAGATGGCAAACCGTTTGCGACTTTCATGCAGTCAGTCGATCCAAACGGCGTTTGCCTGATATCCATCTCCAACATGAATGGCGCTACATCTTTGCAGGGAGCGGGGACGCTGCTCTTCATCGAAGTAGAAGCGCTGGCCGACGGCGTCGCGGCGCTGGCATTCGATAAAAGCGTGATGCACCTGGTAGCGACTGACGCGCGCGAGGTCATTCTGGATGTTTTACCCGCTCGTGAAACTCCGAAGCAGTAAGTAAGAAGGTGATTTACCTGCTGGAACGAATTCAGACCAGAACAGGACGCGGCGGTTTGGTGAGAGCGGTTAGGCTTCCCAGTCGCCGCGTAACTTTTTCCCGTTGCGCCTCGGCGTCGCCAAGCGGCGTAAGGTCCAACCATGGATTTACGCTCATCGAGCTGGTCATAACGATAACGGTATTAACGATTCTCACTCTCAGCGTCGTTCCGCTACTTAAGCTCTCAGTAAAACGTCAGAAGGAGCAGCAACTGCGGGCGGCCTTGCGCGACATGCGCACGGCTATCGATGAATTCCGGCGCGACACAAATGGCATGCAATGTACCGGTCTCACCCCATCCGCTACAGGCGAGGGAGCACCAGGAAGACCGGCAGCAGCAGCAGCTCCGTATATTGATCCGCGCAGTAAAGTAGTGATCTCGGATTGCACAATCTTCGGCGTCGATAACCCCGATCGTTACCCCCCCGATCTCGAGACGTTGGTGAGTGGCGTGAATGTTATTCCGCGCGGGGGAATTGGCGGCGGTCGCGGTGACCTTGGGGTAGATGCCACACAAGTCGGGGGACAACTCTCAACCAAGAAGAAGGTTTACCTTCGCGGCATTCCAATCGATCCGATGACCGGCGAAGATAGTTGGGACTTGTGCTCTTGTTACGACGAATCCAGGTGCGACTCGTGGGGCGGAGAAAACGTTTTTGACGTTCGCTCGAAATCGAAAGACACGTCATTAAATGGCGAGAAATACAGTGACTGGTAAACAGCCTGAAAGGAGTGAGCAGTGAGCAGTGAGCAGTGCGCAGTCAATGGTCGGCTAAGAGCTCGCTTTCTGCCCACTGCCCACTGCCCACTGCCCACTGTCTGGCGCCTGGCTCCTGGCTTCACTCTGCTTGAATTGATGATCGTCATTACGATCATCATCATTCTGGCGGCAATCGTGTTGCCTCAGTATCAAAGGACCATTCTGGTTACTCGCGAAGCGGTATTGCGTGATGATCTCTACAAAATGCGTCAGTTGATTGACCAGTATGCCGCTGACAAACAGAAACTTCCGCAGTCACTTGAAGATCTGGTAAGTGGCGGCTACATGCGCGAGCTGCCGAAGGACCCGATGACCGGACAAACAGACTGGACGGTTGTAACTGGAGATGATCCGAACAACAGCGAGCAGGGAGTGATCGACGTTCACAGTGCTTCCCCCGACATCTCCACGGAAGGCACGCCTTACAGTGAGTGGTAATGCCTAATCCGTTATCAAAATTAGTAAAGCCGTGGTACCCATCAACTGCGGTGGGTTTCGAGCGGGGCCGGGCTGCGATGGTTCAACTCGAGCGGGGCCGAGGCGGCGCCTCCAGTTTGAAGCGTGCTGCCACTGTCGTCTTGCCGGAGTCGTTGATTCGTCCCAGCTTTAGCGAGCCCAATATTTCGAGTCCGTTGGAGTTGCAGTCTGCGCTAAGAGAACTTGCCACCAGTGCCGGTCTCCTGCAGCAGAAGCGTTGGTCAGTCGCGCTGCCAGACGCTGCAAGTCGGAGCTTGATCCTGACTTTGGAGTCGCGGCCGACTTCGAATTCCGAATTAGAAGAAGTCCTGCGCTGGAAAATGGAGCGCGGCTTTGGTGAGCCACTTGAGGAATTGACGATTGCCAAAGAACGTCTGCCACAGGATGAGCAAGGACGGGATCGTTATCTCGTGGTAGCCACACGTACGGCCGTTCTTGATGAGTTCGAAAACGTTCTGCGCTCGTTAGGTTGGCGGGCCGGATTGATTCTCCCGCGCCACATCGGCGAAGCTCAATGGCTAACGATGAACGGCAATCCGACTGACGCGCTGTTGCTTAGTTCGTCCGCAAATGGATTTACCGCCGTTGTGTTTCGCGGGAAACAACCGTTGATAGTTCGCACGGTAATATGCGACGCCGAGGAGTGTGAGGACGAGCTCTATCGCCTGCTGCTCTACTATCGCGACCGGCGCGGCGGCGAGGCACAATCGAATGGTCAGATGCTAACGCGCGTGCTCGTGGTCGGCGACAAGTTGAACAAGGATCGCGCCGTCGAAATAGTGAATGAAACCCTGGGCGCAAGCCTCCGTCCGCTTGAGGCCGGGGATCTCGGCCTGGCACTTTCGGCTCGTGAATTGAGCTTTGACGCCATCGCGGCCCCGGCTGGATTGGCGACGCTATCGTGGCGGTAACGAGTACTGAGTCCTGAGTCCTGAGTACTTCTCTTGGAACTCAGAACTCAGAACTCAGGACTTGGGCTTTGAAACATTTAGATTTCTCGTTCGTAATACCTGCGCATAATGAGCATATCCGCTACCCCCGATGCATTGAGTTTTACTGCTGTCCCTGATCGCGAGCTCGTCGCCAGCGCCGTTAATGGGATTGATGGCGGCTTCGAGGAACTGGTGAAGCGTTACCAGCGGCCGATCTCGGCTTACGTCTACCGCATGGTGGGCGACTACGACATCGCCCTGGATTTGACGCAGGAAATATTCATCAAGATCTACGCATCGCTATCGCGTTACCGCCCGGAATTTAAGTTTTCTACATGGATCTACAAGATTGCTCACAATGCGGCCATCGATCATCTGCGGCGAAGCGCTGGGCGCGAGCGTTCGCTGAGCGCGGGGACTGAAAGCGATCAGTATGATCTGCCACTTGAAAGCCACGGTCTGAGCCCGGAACAGCAGAGCGAGCGCGAGGAACGCCGAGTCGAGATTGAAACCGTAGTACGTTCGCTGCCGATGGCCTATCGCGAACTCATCGTGTTGCGCCATTCGCAGGATCTAACCTATGAAGAGATCGTAGAGGTTACCGGGTTACCTTTGGGAACCGTGAAGAACCGCCTGTTTCGAGCGCGCGATATGATGCGACAACAATTTCTGACTCGAGGAATCACCGGGATCTAGTTCAGCCTGTATGTCTGCCAACCTCAATAGCTGCGAGAGTGCCAGGATTGCCCTCTTCATCGACGGTGAACTTGGATCTGCCGAACATTTGTTTGTCGCAGAACATATCGAGCAATGTAGCCGTTGCACTGCTGAATTGCAGGATCAGCGCCAGTTCATGTGTGAACTTGATTCCGCAATGGCCGACTCGTTCGAGCTCCCCGTTCCGCCAAATTTTGCGGAGGTTGTGGCAGTGCGCGCGGAAAGCGATATGAGAGGAGTGCGCGACCGTGGAGAGCACAGGAAAGCGCTCCTGTTCAGTGTGCTGCTGGCGCTTTCTGCTTTTGCCCTGCTTGGCACCGGCGCCAGTGAATCGATGATTCGCAATGTGCAATCGCTGGTTCACAAGGTGGTGGGAATTCTCGAATTGTTTGGAAAGGCGATTTACGATGCCGCAGCCGGCTTAACAGTAATCTTACGAGTTCTTAGCGGTGGCCTAATCTCAGATTCGCGTCTCGCTGGTTTTACCACTCTCGTCTTTGTGGCTCTCGCCATCGGCCTGCTTTCTCTCCTAATAGTCCGTTATCACCGCACACGCCTTACCGACTAAGCGCGCGTTGCGGCATGAATATGTCCACGCAATCAATGGTGAATGAATTAGCTTTTCAGCGTGCCCACAATCTGTCGTGGCCAGGCATCCTCCCACGAGCGGCGATGTTGCTGGTTGCGGTAGTGTTCATGCTGGGCGCTATTCAGGCGCAGAGTGTTGTTCAACCCGACCCGACCGAAAGCCCTTACGTTGTGGATGGTGTCAGTGACACGATGGCCTATGCGGTTGGCCGTTCGTTGCAGATCGACGGCACGGTGAAAAACGGAGCCATCGCTCTCGGCGGAGATGTCATTGTTCGCGGGACAGTACAGGGTGACGTGGCGGCGATTGGCGGTTCAGTAATCCAAATGGAGGGCTCGAGCATTGGCGGGGATGTGATGGTGGTTGGGGGCGCCTATCGTCATGCAGATGCCACTCCAAAACGAAACCCTGCCGCTACGACGGTGATGTACGCCGGTTACGAACAGCAACTGCGAAACATCATGCGTAACCCGAAAGACCTGCTGGCCCCACACTGGTCTGCCGCCTATATTGGATTCCGGCTGCTGGCGATTCTTTTTTGGTTCATAGTTTCCCTGGCGCTGACTGCTGCCATGCCCGGCACCATCAGCCGTGGAATAGAACGACTTCATTTGAGCAGTCTGCGCGTCGCCGTCATTGGATTCCTGGGCGCGCTGGTGATTAGCCTGGGCGTGCCGTTCTCGCTGCACTACCTGCCCTCTCCGATCAGCGTCCTGGTGGGCTTGATGGCCTTGTTGTTGATACTTATCGCAGGATTGTTTGGCCGAGTAATCATATATGCAGCCACGGGACGTTGGCTGCAACGTAAACTTCTCAAGACGAATAACAGCTCTGAGGCGGTCGCTCTTCTGCTGGGAACGACCTTTTGGATTACCCTCTCGTCTCTGCCATACATCTGGCCCTTCGTCGTCGCTGCCGTTTTGGTGACCAGTCTTGGCCTCGCCCTTACCGCCAGATATCGGGTCGCCTGGCCCCGGCGGCAGGAAGCCTAAAGTTTTCCGTAAGCCTAAAAAATTCAAACGATTCGAACTGCCCGCGCATCAAAAGCTTTCCGGCTGTTGCGGGGGTGCGAAATTGTGCAACTTTTTCGAACACCGGGCGTGAAAAAATCGCGTGCGTCCACTTCGCCCGAGGCCCTATTTACCGAGAACTTAACCAGAACATTCGTTGCGGATAATGCGTAACACCCGGCAGTACGCCAGCGACGGTTTTTAGCAATAATTGCCGGATCAAAACCTAACGACAGTCAGTGTTCTGTAAATCCACAGGAGGAGTAATGAAAGCGCTTTTTTATCTAGTGGCGCCGGTTTTCGTGCTGGTTTTTGGAGTTCAAGACATCTTCGCTCAACCCACCTCGTCGACTCAGCCTACACAAACTGCCAGTGACCCCAACATCACTCCCAACGGCGCAATAGGGGAAGTCAAAGTCGTGGACGTTGCCGGCAAACAACTAATCGTAAAAACCGATGCCGGTTCGTTGGTGACCGTCGTCCTTAGCGACGCCACGCAGTACATGCGTGTTGCGCCCGGCGAGAAGAGCCTGACGAACGCCACAAAAATTACCATTACGGACTTGGCTGAAGGCGACCGCGTATTTGGCCGGGGAACAACCTCAGACGACCGCAAGACTGTGACGGCCAGAGCCGTGGTCGTGATGAGCAAAGCCGACATCGCCAAGAAGCAGGAAGCTGAACGAGCTGAATGGAAGCGCCGCGGAGTTCTTGGAATCATCACAGCGGTGAAACCCGAGACAAAGGAAATCACGATCTCTACCCGGGCCGGCATGGGCCAGCAAGCCGCGTTGATTATTCCAGTTTCAGACAAAGTCGAGATGCGTCGTTACGCTCCAGACTCCATCAAGTTTGCCGATGCAAAGCCTTCGACTTTTGAAGAGTTGAAAGTTGGGGACCAGGTTCGAGCTCTGGGTGAACGCGCCACGGACGGCACCGCCTTCACCGCTGAAAAAGTGGTTACGGGTTCGTTCAAAACCGTCGCGGGGGTGGTCACTGCGATTGACGCGGCGACCGGCGAAGTAAAAATCAACGACATGCAAACCAAGCAGCTGCTGACAATCGTCGTTAAGCAGGACGCGGTGCTCAGAAAGTTTCCGGCCGAAATGGGGAGCATGATGATGATGGGTCGTGGCCCCGGAGGAGCCGGCCCCGGCGGACAAGCCGCAGCCGGCGCTCCGGGTGCGGCAGGGCCGGGAGGTGGTCCTGGAGCGCGCCCTGGTGGCGGAGGCCCGAACGTGCAGGACATGCTTGAACGATTGCCTACGATTGCCATTGCCGATGTAAAGGTTGGCGACACGATCATTGTTTCGAGCACGAAGGGCGCCGACCCGACACGGCTTACTGCCATAACACTCATCTCCGGCGCCGACACGCTGCTAAACATGATGGCGGCGCGGCAGCCACAAGCCGCAGGGCAGAGTGCGCCAAATCCTGCGAGCGGTCTGGGTAACGTCCCATTTGGCATGGGCTTGCCGTAACGATGTCAGAAGCCGGCTCGGGTAGCGACAGGGTTTACAGAATGAGTTTTCAAATCAAAAGGGTCTCAGTTATGAACCTCTCCAAAAACGTTTTGCGATCAGTCCTGGGGGTTGCTCTGGTCGTTTTCTTATCAACAGGATTTGCGCTGGGGCAGGCACGAGCAACTCTGCGTGGCGTTGTCGCGGACGAGTTTGGTGCGACCATTATCGGCGCGACAGTAACTCTGACTGATGCGAGCGGTGTTGAAAAAACCGCGACCACCAACGGCGAAGGTGTCTATGTTTTTAGCGGCCTCGCTCCAGGCAAGTATTCGCTGCGGGCCTCGGCGACAGGTTTTGCTGTTTTTGAAGAGGCAGAAGTTGTTCTGGCCGCCGGCCAGCGAGCAACTCAAGACGTAACGCTGGGGGTGACCATCGAAGAGCAAAAGGTAACAATAGCCGCGGAGACGCCGCTTAGCACCGATTCAACCAGCAACGCGAATCAAACCCTGATTACCGGAAAAGATCCCGATGCGTTGCCGGATGATCCTGACGAGTTGGCAGCGGCGTTACAGGCTTTGGCGGGTCCTTCCGTTGGTCCCAACGGCGGACAAATTTTCGTCGATGGGTTTTCCGGCGGCCGCCTGCCTCCCAAGGAGTCGATTCGCGAAATCCGAATCAATCAAAATCCATTTGCCGCCGAAAACGATCAGCCATCAGGCCGAATCGACATCCTTACTCGACCCGGCACAGACAAGATGCG
>JALZOO010000184.1 GCA_030913905.1 Acidobacteriota bacterium | reverse complement strand
ACACAATTGGGGGACGGTGAATCGTGAATTTGAATATGGCCCCGGAGCCCGATGAGCCCTCCGTGACCGTCGGGCCACTGCCCCGGTCTCCAGTCGGCGTGAAGGACCCGGTCGCTACCCCGACGTGTCGGGGTTCCGAATTTGTGATACGCAGATCTGCGTTATATACGCGTTCTATACGCGTTCATTCGCGGCCAATTCGCCTGCGGTCTGCTCCTGCCACCTGCCCCTGCCGCCAATTGCTCCGCGGGTTGAAGGTTTGATACGGCTATGCGCCTGTACTACTATGGCGCCCCACCAGCTTTCACATTTCAGTCTCCGGAGTTTAGTTCGATGATAGGAAGGACCATCTCCCACTATCGCATTACGTCTCAGCTCGGCGAAGGCGGGATGGGAGTGGTCTATGAAGCTGAAGACATCAACCTGGGTCGTCACGTCGCGTTGAAATTTTTGACACCGGCCATGGCCGGCGATCAGAGTCTGCTGCAGCGCTTCCAGCGAGAGGCGAGGGCCGCGTCGGCTCTCAATCATCCGAACATCTGCACCATCCACGGCATTGAGCAATTCGAGTCGGAACATTTCATCGTCATGGAGTTGCTGGACGGTGAATTGCTCGCCGACCGCATTCGTCGCGGTCCACTCGACATCGATTCGCTACTAACGCTCGGCGTGCAGATCGTGGATGCACTCGAGTCCGCACACTCCAAAGGGATCGTCCATCGCGATCTGAAGCCGGCGAACATATTCATAACTTCGCGCGGGCAGGCAAAGATCCTCGACTTCGGTATTGCCAAGATTGACCACCAGCAGAAACCTGACGCTTCTTCGATGATCGAAACCATACGCAAGGAGGAGTTGACCTCGGCGGGCACAACGATGGGCACGGTTGCGTACATGTCGCCGGAACAGGCGCGCGGCGAAATCACCGATACGCGTACAGATCTTTTTTCCTTCGGCACCGTTCTGTATCAGATGACAACTGGAATCCTGCCCTTCAAAGGTGACACATCGGCGGTCGTTTTCGACGCGATCCTGAATCGCGAGCCCACGCCGGTTAATCAAGTCAATCCGTCACTGCCGCAAGACTTCGGCCGGATTCTGGACAAGGCGCTCGAAAAGGATCGTTCGTTGCGCTATCAGTCCGCCACCGAGTTCAAAACAGATCTGCTGCGTCTCAAACGAGATCTCGACTCCGGCCGCAAGCTCGCGGTCGATACAGGCGGCTCCCACAGGACAGATGCGACAACAAAGCCGGCGGACCGGCCGATTGCCGTGCTGTATTTTGAGAATGCCGCCGGCGTCAAAGAGGATGAGTACCTGCGGGACGGCATAACCGAAGACATCATTACCGAGCTGTCAAAGATTAAGGACTTGCATGTGTTCTCACGTCCGACTGTGCTTGCCTTTCGCGACAAGCCAGTCACGCCGGCACAAATTGGCCAACAGTTGTCGGCGGCGTACGTGCTCACCGGTACGTTACGGCGCGCCGGCTCGCGGCTCCGCATTAGTGCGCAGTTGATTGATACGCGGACGGACTTCCCCCTCTGGTCTGAGCGGTATGACCGAGAGATGCAAGACATTTTCGAGTTGCAGGACGAGATCGCCCGGAAGATCGCGGAAGCCCTGCGCGTGACGCTCTCGCCGCAGGAACAGGCAGAACTCGCAGTGAAGCCAACCGAAAATCTACAGGCATACGATCTTTATCTGCGCGGCCGCAGCTATGCGCGGCGTGAATCGCGTCAGGACCTCGAGCTGGCTCGTGAGATGTTCGAGAGCGCCGCCGCGCTCGATCCCCAGTTCGCGCTCGCGTACGCGGCCGTGGCCAACGTTTCCGCGCTGCACTACTACCGCTACGGGCACGAACAGGTGTGGATGGACCGCGCGAAGGCGGCAGCATCCCGAGCTGCAGCCCTGCAGCCGCATCTGCCCGAGGCAGACATCGCCCGTGCGTGGGTGTCTTACGCAGACCAGCACTATGATGAAGCCGTCCGGCTGGCGCGGGGCGCGCTTGATCGCAAACCCGACTGCGAAGGCGGGTATTACTTGCTGGGCCGCGCGCTCTTTTCAATGGGTCGCTTTCACGAAATCGTCGAGATGGCTGAGACCGCTGAGCAGATGGCCGGCGAAGACTACAGTATCTACACCCCCATTTGTAACGCCCTTGGCGCGCTGGGCAAGACTGATCTGCTGAGCCACTGGCGGTTGCGCCGCGTGCAGACCCTGGAAGCACATTTGCGAAACGTGCCCGAGGACGTGCGCGCTCGCGTTATGCTGTCGGGCGACTATGCCACTCTCGATCGTGTCGACGACGCGCTGCGCGAGGTCAATCTGGCGGTCGGGTTCCGGCCAGACGACGCCTCTGTGCTCTATAACGCCGCCTGCTCTTATTGTCTGCTGAAGAAAAAACCGGAAGCGCTCGACGCACTGCGCAAGGCGCACGCCGCAGGGTTCCGCGACTCCGATTGGGCGCGACGCGATCCTGATCTGGCGCTGCTGGAGGGCGATCCTGAATTCGATCGACTGTATCCGCCAACCAGTGCTTGATTCTCTCCCTCTCCCTTTGGGTGTATATACCGGAGACATGGGTAACAGGTGTCCATAGACATGGGTAACACTTTAGATAATGGCATGAAAACCTTTTTAGGAGGGCGACATGCCGTGGCAGGAGTGTTCCACCATGAGTTTGCGACAAGAGTTTTTGTCTCTGGCCAATCAGCCAGGAAGCAATTTCAGTCAACTGTGTCGGCGGTTTGGCATCAGCCGAAAGACTGGATACAAATGGCGTCAGCGGTTCCAACAAACCGGTTCCGGCGGCTTGGCCGATCGTTCGCGGAGACCACAGCACTCGCCGCGACGAAGTGAGCCGGCTCTCGAGAAAGAAGTGTTGGCGATACGCGATGAATATGGGTGGGGAGCTCGCAAGATCAAATCCTGTATTGAGAGAGCTGGGCAAGGGCCGTTGGCCAAGAGCACGGCGCACGCGATCTTGCTGCGACATGATCGGGTGACCAGCTCGCCTGATAAGGTAGCTGGCGCTTATCAACGGTTCGAACAGGAAAGGCCGAACCAACTCTGGCAAATGGATTTTAAGGGTCACTTTCGCTTGGGCAACCACGAGCGCTGTCATCCGCTGACGGTGCTCGATGATCACTCGCGTTATTCGTTGTGTCTGCAAGCCTGCCGTAATGAGCAGACCGGGACCGTGCAACAGCAACTGACTGCTACTTTTCGCCGTTATGGTTTGCCCGAGCGAATGTTGATGGACAACGGTTCGCCCTGGGGAAACGACCTGGCGCATCAGTACACACCGTTGACGGTTTGGCTGTTGTGGCTCGGCATTGCCGTCAGTCACAGTCGCCCTTATCATCCGCAGACCCAAGGTAAGGATGAACGCTTTCATCGCAGTTTGAAGGTCGAAGTATTGGCCCAACGAGTCTTTGCCGACTTTGAGCGAATGCAGCTTCGGTTTGATCAATGGCGCTACTGCTACAATCACGTGCGGCCTCATGAAGCGTTGGCCATGGCTGTGCCAGCCAGCCGTTATCAACCAAGCGAGCGATCTTTTCCTGAGCGGTTGCCGCCGTTGGAGTACGGAGTCACCGACCAAGTGCGCAAAGTGCAAACCGACGGCAAGATCTCTTTCCGTAATCGCGAGTTTCGCATCGGCAAAGCGTTTCGCGGTTACCGGGTAGCGCTCCGGCCAACGACTCAGGATGGAGTTTTCGAAGTGTACTTTGCTTCCCATCGAATTTCGCAGATTGATCTGCATCAACCTGAGTAATCGGCGCACTATCCATAAACCGAATGATCAAAAAAGTGTTACCCATGTCTATGGACACCTGTCACCTATGTCTCCGGTCTGCACACCCAACGGGAGGGGGAGATAAGCACTTAAACAAACTGGCGCTATCTTGAAGTTGCGCTTCACACTTATCCACTACGTCCTACGATGACGGTATCTGTCTTTATTGGCACCAGCCTCGACGGCTTCATCGCGCGACCCAACGGCGATCTCGATTTTCTTCCGCCCGGCGGCGGCGAGCCCCACGGCTACGAAGAGTTCATAGCAAGCGTCGATGCGCTTGTGATCGGCCGCAATACCTTTGAGAAAGTGCTCACGTTTGAGACCTGGCCGTATGGTTACAAACGCGTAGTGGTCCTGAGCACTAAGCCCATCGACTTGTCTGCGGTTGTCGGAGGCGTCGTCGAACAGATGGGCGGTCCCCCGGCTGAGATTGTTTCGCAACTCGCTGCCAGCGGCGCTCATCACCTCTACGTTGAC
>JALZOO010000164.1 GCA_030913905.1 Acidobacteriota bacterium | reverse complement strand
ATTCGTCGCGACGCTGCCGGCAAGTTAATGACCGTTCCTTACAGCCAGGCTTACTCTGAGTTTCTCGTCCCGGCCGCGAAGCTCCTGCGCGAAGCAGCTTCGTTGACAACTAATCGCACGTTGAAAGATTTCCTCCTCAAACGTGCCGACGCGTTTGCTTCCGACGATTACTACTCCAGCGATGTCGCCTGGATGGATCTCGACTCGCCGATAGAGGTCACCATCGGGCCCTACGAAACCTACGAAGACAGATTGTTCAGTTACAAAGCGGCGTTTGAAGCTTACGTGACGCTTCGCGATCAGGCTGAGTCGGACAAGCTAGTGAAGTTTGGCGGTTATCTTCAGGAACTGGAAAACAACCTGCCGATGGACGCTCGTTACCGCAATCCTAAGTTGGGCGCTGCCTCTCCGATTAGGGTGGTGAACGAGGTCTTCAGCTCGGGCGAGGGTAACAGCGGCGTGCAGACGGCAGCCTTTAACCTGCCGAATGATGAACGCGTGGTTAAAGAAAAGGGCTCGAAGCGGGTGATGCTGAAGAACGTGCAACAGGCAAAGTTTCAGAAGACTTTGGTCCCCATCTCGAGGGTCGTGCTTGCACCTTCGGAACTTTCGCACTTGTCCTTCGAGTCGTTTTTCACACACATACTTACCCACGAACTGATGCATGGTTTGGGCCCGCACAATATCACGGTCAACGGCCAGGCGACGACTGTCCGCCAGCAACTGAAAGAGCTTTCCTCCTCGCTCGAAGAAGCCAAGGCCGATATCACGGGGTTGTGGGCGTTGCAGTATTTGATCGATAAAGGCGTGGTCGACAAGCGCATGGAGCGTTCGCTTTACACAACCTATCTCGCGAGCGCTTTCCGCTCGGTGCGGTTTGGTATCAACGAGGCACACGGCAAAGGCATGGCTTTGCAGTTTAACTATCTGACCGACGAAGGTGGAATAAAGATAGATGAACGCAACGGCACGTTCAGCATCGATCACGCGAAAATCAAAGACGCCGTCGGCAAACTGTCGCGCGAAATTTTGACCATCCAGGCCGAAGGCTCTTACGACAAAGCCAAAGCTCTGCTGGAGAAATATGCGGTTATGAGACCAGCTATGAAGAACGCGATGGACAGACTAGGCAACGTACCCGTCGACATCGAGCCCATCTTTCCGCTGGCGAAGTAGCACAGGCGCCCGTCAGGAACGGCTATATACAACGGACCATGAAAACGATTCTCACAGTTTCTCTTGCGGCATTTCTTTCGGTTGGGTTGGTTGACTTTGCCTTCGCCAGTCCTCAGACCGAGGGGTCCATCAATGCGATTCGGCAGCAGTATGCGGCGATTAACAAACGCCTCGGCAAATATAGAAGAGTTAAAAAGCGCTTATCGGGCTTTTCACTGGAAGGCGGGGAGTTGACTGCCTATTTCCAGGGTCCGGCAATCATGAAAATCGTTGCCATGCACTATGGCGAAGGCGGTAGAACCCTTGAGGAATATTATTACCGAGACGGTAAGCTGATCTTCGTTTTCGAAAAAGTTTTCCAATACGACCGGCCGCTGTCCGGGAAAGTTGTTAGTACGATAGAGACTCGCTTTTACTACGATAACGACAAGCTGATCAGATGGCTTGACGAAAAGGGACTACCGGCCGTCGTAGACGCCGAACACCGCGCGTTGAAGTCAAGAGAATGGCTGGCAAACTCAAACAAGTTCATCACGGCAGCACGTTCCAAAAAGCATACCGTCGAAGCGTAGCGTCCTAATCAAAAGAACGATCCACTAAACACACTAAACAACACTAAACTCTTTTAGTGAAATCTCGTGTACTTCGTGGCTCGTTCTCTGCCCTTTGTTCGCTGCGACTTCGCCGGTTACAGCTTGAATGGCTTCTTCAGTATCCGGCCCGTCTTCTTCAAAAACGACTTAACTCCTGAGTCCTTTTTCTGATTCACACCTGCACCTTCGGCGCGTTGTTCCCGCGTGGAAACTGAGTTCTCGGACGCAGTTGATCTCACCTTCGCAGGCGGCAAGCGCGGCAGCGGAGGGAGGCGGCGAAGAGGCGGCAACCGGCGTGAGATGGTCAGTCGCTCGTTGGGCTTATCAATCGTTGCTGCCGTACTCGGATTTTGTTGGATTGGTGATCTTGGTTCGGCTGGATCACTCGAGTCGCCAATCGGCTTCGAAGTGTCGGGTGATTTGGCAGGTTCAGTGGTGGGCTCCGACGGCTCGGTTGTTGCCGGCGCGGTTTCAGGAGCGGGGCTATTTGGAAGCTTCTGACTCTCCGATGAGCGTCGGATTTCGGGTTGCGCAATCAACCGCGGTGCAGCGTAGTATCCGAGGCAGATGAGAGCTGCGAGCAGCAGTCCCGCAAGTGCGGGCACGGTGAATACTCGTGTTCTGGATTTGATGACTTGAAGATCATTCACCGGCGGACTGCTGTATGGGAGAGTTGCCAGCGCGTCGTCATGAACGAGGGCGCGCCCATCCATATCGCAAAGATTCTGATCGTCGTTGTAAATGAATTCGCACTGTGGGCAACGTTTCATCGCGTCCCTCCCGAAAAATCCGAAGTTGTTGGTTGGGGCGCGGCGTTGCGTGTGCTTATTGTGAGATCCGCTGATACTAGGATTACACGCCTTAAGGCTGGGAGGCAACTTGTTTATTGCGGAGCGTAGTGTCCTGGTTTGAATAATCTCTGTGCGTACTCTGGGTCCTCTGTGTCTCTGTGGTGAATATTTATAAGCGGACCGCTCACCACAGAGGCACAGAGAACAAGGGGTTTACACAGAGAAGACCGAAAATAGCGTCCATCGGCAGGTTGTTTTCCAGTTCCTGAAAACGGACGGTAGCAATGGCTGTTATTCGGACTGGAAGCTATTCGGAAGCAGGGGTTTCGGAATCGGCGGCGGAATCTGAGGGGGGTTGTTCGTCGGCAACCCACGAAACGAAGAGGCGCAGCCAGTTTTCAGTAGACTCGGCTATCTGCACACCGATGCGGGCGGTTCCATAGATTGCCGGCGCGATCCGTATCACCACGGCCGTGACTTCAATCGGGGCACCATCGGGGCGATGGGCGCGCAGATACAATCGTTCGCCGCGATTAACTTTCTGATTGAGATGAAAGAGCGCACCCGAGGTTGAGATGTCGTCGGTTTCAGTAGGCTCGCTCCAGGCAGAACCGTCCTCGGCCCGCCCCGAAACCACGATCGGCAAACGCAGCGCCATGCGTAGCGCGAATCGTCGTTCTTCGTTGTTATAAGGAACGTTCATTATCTCCGCTACTAAAACAACACCCTATGCTGCCGACTGCTTGTTACTGAATGTTGAATGCTGGTTTTCTTCACTCCAATTGTAAAACCCTTCGCCGCTCTTCTTTCCCAGTTTTCCTTCCTCGACCATGCGACGCAAAATCTCCGGCGGACGAAACGTCTCTGAACCCAGCTCGCGGTAC
>JALZOO010000159.1 GCA_030913905.1 Acidobacteriota bacterium | reverse complement strand
AAAATCTCAGCGTCAAAACATTCTGCTCGCAGTTTCGCAAACTTGAGCCCATGACCTACTCGCGTAGAAGCCTGGAGGAGCCCACAACCTAATAACGCCACGAGTTCTGACACAGTCTCTGAAAGGCCGGGCTAAAGTCAGTTCGACGCTACGCGTCGATGGAAAAACTAAGAACTTTCACTTGTTGATACCGCAATCGTCTCTGGTAGACTGCACCCATGCGAAACGTTGCCATGGTTTTCTTAGTGCTTGGCGTCGCTTTCATCGCACTCGGTTTGAGTGGGCAGCGTACCTTTATCTACGTCGGCATCGCTTTCCTGGCGGTTGCGTTGCTGCGTTTCCTTCCCAGGCGCCGCTAAGCATTAACGGTTGCGCGGGCCGTCTCCAGCTTCAACTTGACGATTTGGAAAAGGGACGCACCGTCCCGCCGCGCGTTGGCAGCCGGAACACCAAACTCCTTCTCCACGTAGTCCTGGCCCATTTGCGAGTCAGTAACCGATCCCGCAATCAAATCGACTTGAATCCCGCGCTGGCGAAATAACTCGATCCCGCCCCACGCGCCTACGTAATCGGAAGCGCAGAAGATAAGCGCTGCGGTTGCTTCTCGCAGTTCCTGATCTTCAAAGATCGACTCTACTGAATAACCACCCAGAATACCGTCTCCCAACTCAACTACGATCAGGTCGGGTAAGCTCTCGTTCAAGCGCGCGATAACGGCTTTTGCAACCGGCGCCAGATCGTCAGCACCAACTGTTGAAGGCAGACCACAATCTAGGAAACTTGCGGTAGCGATCGCGCCGTGATCGGCCATGTTCAAAGTGTCGCGCAGGCACGCAACACCGGATAGTTTGGCAGCGGCAATCTTCAAGCCCGCTCGCGTCCCCTGCTTGATCAGTTCAGTTGCCGCATAGGTCTTGCCGCTATTCATGCTCGTTCCGGCAATCATTACAATCGGCGCCGTCTCACCCAGGCTTGATCGGAGCGGCAGGGCCACATCCGCAATATTCAGCGCGCGACCTTCTTCGTCGCACACTACGCCAACCACTTCGATCTTGATTGCGTCGCCAAGACTCGAATGATGACCCGTACAGTAACCAATCACTCCACCCATGTTGAGCAAATGAAGATGATCGCCGGTGTTAACCGACTCGGGAACATCGCCAACAAATCCTTTTAAAGCGCGCCTGCGGCCCAGCACGCCCAGCAGCAAATCACCCGGATTAATCTTCGCCAGCCTGCCGGTTGGTAGTTCCAGCATGTTGTAGGTGGCGCTGTCGGTCAGCGCGCGCACCGCAACCACGTCGCCGGCACGGGGAAGGGCAACACTGTCAGTAACGGCGACCGTTTTCCCAAGGCCGAGCGGCGATGTCGCCGAGCCAATCTTGTCGACGTCGACAATCCTGACAACCGAGTAGTGACCATTCGTTGATTGTGTCATTTCAATTCCCCTTATTTCTTAACCGCAGCCGCAGAGCGTTGAGCTTGATGAACCCTTCGGCGTCGCGTTGGTTGTAAACCGTATCTGCTTCAAAGGTGGCAATGCTTTCGTCGTAGAGTGAATTCGGCGACCGGCGCCCCACTACAATCGTGTTTCCACGAAACAACTTAAGACGCACGTCTCCAGTAACATTCGCCTGAGTTTCATCAACCATCTTTCTCAGCAACTCAAACTCAGGCGCGAACCAGAAACCGTAGTAGACGCTCTCCGCAAACTTCACACTTAAAGAATCCCGCAGATGCATCACTTCACGATCGAGCGTGATCGATTCAAGCGCCCTGTGCGCGGCTTGCAAGATGGTCACACCGGGGGTCTCGTAAACTCCGCGAGACTTCATCCCCACAAAGCGATTCTCAACCAGATCAATGCGGCCGATGCCGTGCTGTCCACCTAGTAGATTTAGATTTTCCAGTAACGCTACCGGCTCAAGTTTTTGGCCATTCACGGCGACCGGCTCGCCTTTCTCAAAAGATAGTTCGACAAGCTCTGCATTCGGACGCGCGTCCTCCGGAGAGAGCGTCATCTGAAAAATGTCTTCGGGAGGCGCTGCCCATGGATCCTCGAGTATTCCGCCTTCATACGAGACGTGCATCAGATTTCGATCAGTCGAATAGGGTTTCTCCTGCGTGGCCGTAATCGGAATACTGTGGTCGCGTGCGTAGGCAATCAGATCGCTGCGTCCCTTAAACTCCCACGTGCGCCATGGAGCTATCACTTGAATGTCCGGCTGTAGCGCGTAGTAAGTAAGCTCAAAGCGAACCTGATCGTTTCCTTTGCCGGTAGCGCCGTGGGCCACCGCGTCGGCGCCTTCGCGGCGAGCAATTTCGATCTGCCGTTTGGCAATGACTGGTCGCGCGAGCGAAGTCCCGAGCAGATACACTCCCTCATAGACAGCATTCGCCTTCACCGCGGTCCAGACGTATTCGCGCACAAACTCTTCACGCAGGTCTTCGACGTAGAGCTTCGCAGCACCGCTCTGAAGTGCTTTCTCCTCCAGTCCGCTTAACTCATCGCCCTGACCAACATCGGCGCAGTAACAAATCACTTCGCAGTTGTATTCTTCCTTCAACCAGCGAAGCATTACCGACGTATCGAGGCCGCCTGAATAGGCCAGAACGATCTTATTGATCTTGGTTTTCTTATGTTCCATTAGTTCACTATTTGAACTTGGTGCTTGGTTCTTTGCACATTGTTTTCCCAAGCTCCGACGTCTTTCATTACTTCAAAGGACTAAGAACTAAGTACAAAGCTCATCAGCCAAATAGATCCCAAATCTTCTTCATCACCGCACGTTGTTCTTTAGCGTTGCGAACCGCGACGAAGATTGTGTCTTCTCCTGCGAGCGTTCCTACAATTTCCTCCAGAGCTGCCCCGTCAATCTCGACAGCAACTGCCGACGCGAGTCCGGGCTCGGTGCGCGCGACCACCAGGTTCTCCCCGGCCAGGTCCAGGCTCAAAAGGCCGCGGGCGGCCGCGCCGTTGGATTTCGGCACCATGTAATGACCGCGGTGCTTTACAATCCCAAGCTCTTCCAGATCGCGAGAAAGGCTGGACTGAGTCGCCGGCACGCCGGCGCTTTCAAGCGAATCACGAAGCTCCGCTTGCGTCGCAAAGGGCTTCGCCTGTATCAGACTTAAGAGTTTTCGCTGGCGTTGGTTCTTTTGCATTTCCTTCTTCCGCTATGCATTCGAGTTGCATAACTAGTGCATAGATGCATAAACTAGCAGCCTGGATGGCTGTCGTCAAGACGGGCCCTCAGTTGGAGTTATCAGGATGACTAAAGCCAAAGGTTTATGGGGCGGCCGATTTAGCGGGCCACTCGACTCTTCATTTTCGAAATTCAACAGCTCCTTCGCATTCGACCGGAGACTGTTTGAGGCCGATATCCGCGCGAGCGTCGCTCATTGCAATGCTCTTCACGGCGCAGGCGTGTTGAACAATGAAGAAGCCGGCGCAATCAAACACGGATTAGAAGTTATCCTTCAGCGAGGCGTGGCGAGCTCTGATTATTTCGACGAACTGCAATCGGAAGATGTTCATTCTTTTGTTGAGGCCAGGCTGGTTGAGATGATCGGGGATGCGGGTCGCAAGTTACACACGAGTCGCAGTCGAAACGATCAGGTCGCTACCGACCTGCGACTTTGGTTAAGAGACGCAATCGATCGGCTCAAGGAACAAGTTCGTCTTACCCAGGAATCACTGCTGGAGGTGGCCGAGCAGAATCGGGATGCTGTTCTACCTGGTTACACTCATTTGCAACGTGCGCAGCCAATACTTTTTGCCCACTGGTGTTTAGCGTATTTCGAGATGCTGGCGCGAGATCGCGAACGGCTAGACGATACGAGAAAACGCGTTAACGTGTTACCGCTGGGTTCGGGGGCGCTGGCCGGCGCTTCTTTTTCGATTGACCGCGAGGCTGTGGCGCGCGAGTTAGGCTTTGATTCGGTCTCGCGGAACAGCGTAGACGCGGTAAGTGACCGGGATTTCTGTGTTGAGTTTTTGAGCGCGTCTTCGCTGATCATGGTCCACCTGTCGCGACTGGCTGAGGAGATCATCCTCTACTCGACCAGTGAGTTTGGTTTCTTTGAATTGAGTGACGCCGTGGCTACAGGATCGAGCCTGATGCCGCAAAAGAAGAATCCCGACTCGATGGAGCTGGTGCGTGGGAAAGCCGGCCGCGTTTTTGGTCACCTGGTGTCGTTGCTGGCAATGCTCAAAGGACTACCGCTCGCTTACAACAAGGACATGCAGGAGGACAAGGAGGCAGTCTTCGACTCTTTTGATACCACGCGCGCGGCGCTCGAAGTAACTAGTGTCGTCTTACGCAACATGAAGCTGAACAATGAGCGAATGCGAGAGGCGGCTTCGCGTGGAATGATGAACGCCACTGAGTTGGCGGATTACCTGGTGCGCAAAGGCATGCCTTTTCGTAAAGCGCATGAGCTAGTCGGACGAATGGTGGTGCAGGCGATTGAGCGGGGCATTGAACTACAGGACTTGCCACTCGACGAAATGCGCTCGGCGTCTTCGTTAATTGAAGAGGACATTTTTGAAGTGCTTTCCCTTGATCGCACGCTTGCCACGAAGTCACAAACAGGAGGCACTTCTCCTCAACGTGTACAGGAAGCGCTCGCACAGGCCCGCAAGAACTTAGGCTAACGAAATAAAAGGATCCACGAATTACACGAAACGACACTAAAAAGTTATTTCGTGTAACTTCGTGTGACTTCGTGGATGGTCTAAACGCCGGGCGGAGCGAAACAGTTGGACGTAAAAGCATTCACCCTCACCTGAACAACCGTCGAAGAGAGAAGTTATTGACAATTCTCGGCCAGCTGCGTTAAATCTTCCCGCCCCTTTCAACTCCATTTTCAAGAGGCCTCGTTCATGACAACGTCTCGACGTGATTTCATCAAGACTGCAACTGTGGCTGCCGGCGCCGTGGCATTGCCTTCTGGGTTACCTGCGTGGATTGGTGAGGTCGATGCGGCTGAATCTGCGACGGCGGCCGCGGTAGATAAAAACGCACTGGCGGATATCGCGTTGACCACCGCGCGTAGACTTGGAGTCACTTACGCAGACATCCGTATCAATCGCTATCGCATTGAAGCGATCTCGACTCGAGAGAAACAAGTTCAGAACGTCTCGCGCAGCCAGAGTTTCGGCTTCGGCGTGCGTGTTCTTTTCAGAGGCACTTGGGGCTTCGCGTCCAGCCGGGATGTTACTCCCGAGGAGGTGCGCCGGATTACGCGCGAGGCTGTTGAGATTGCGCGCGCAAACTCCGTCTACCAGCGCAAGCGAATCACGATGGTTCCGACGCCGAAGGTTGTTGCCAGTTGGAAAAACTCATTTGAGAAAGATCCGTTCAACGTTTCAATCGACGACAAGATTCAGTTTCTGCTCAAACTGAACGAGCGGGCGATGAAAACCGATGGAGTCAGTTTTGTTAACTCGTCGATGGGGTTTGTTAACGAGCAGAAATATTACGCTTCAACGGACGGCTCGCGCATCGACCAATACATCATTCGTGCTAATCCAAACTTCAACGTCACCGCCGTCAATCGCGCGACCGGAGATTTTCAAACGCGCAGTTCCCTCGGAGGACCGCAGGGCCTGGGCTACGAGTACATGGAAAAGTATCCATGGATGAAACAGGCGGAAGAGGCGGGCGAGGAGGCGGTCGCAAAATTAAAGGCCAGGCCAATCGACCCGGGGAAGTATGACCTCGTGCTGCACCCTTCGCATTTGTGGTTGACCATTCACGAGTCTGTGGGCCATCCGACGGAGTTGGACCGATCACTTTGGTGGGAAGCGAACTACGCGGGCACAAGCTTCCTGACGCGCGACAAGATCGGCAGGCTTCAGTTTGGTTCCAGGATAGTCAACTTCGTTGCCGATCGAACCCAGCACGGTGGCCTGGCAACTGTAGGTTATGACGACGAAGGCGTTCCGGGTCAACAATGGCATTTGATCAAGGATGGACGGTTTGTCGATTGGCAGACGACGCGAGATCTTGCCTTGATGTCAGCAACGAAAAAATCCAACGGCTGCCTGCACGCGGATAGCTGGGGCAGTATTTCATTCCCGCGCATGCCAAACGTTTCGCTGCAACCGGCGCAGGAGAATCGAAGCTTGAACGATCTCGTCGCCGGCGTGGAGAAAGGCATTCTCATCTACGGCAACGGAAGTTATTCAATCGATCAGCAGCGGTATAACTTTCAATTTGGCGGCCAGACGTTCTGGGAAATCAAGAACGGCAAAGTCGGCGGGATGGTGCGCGACGTGGCGTACCAGTCGCGCACGACGGACTTCTGGAACTCGTGCGATGCGCTGGGAGGAAGGGCGACATACGAACTTGGCGGCAGCTTTAACGATGGTAAGGGTGAGCCGGGACAGTCGAATGCGGTCAGCCACGGTTGTCCGGTCGCGCGTTTTCGCCAGGTGAACGTGCTCAACACAGCAGCCGCGTAGGACAGGCATTCTTGCCTGTCCCGGATTGAATTGAGGTGCGACAACAGACAGACAGGAAATGTCTGTCCCACTCAGACAAATACAGAGCGACCGGGTACCGCCATTTTTGAAAACAATAATGGACAGACAAGAATGTCTGTCCTACTCGGAGAGCAAAGATGCTACTAACTGAAAGCCAAGCCCGAGAGCTGAGCAACAAACTCCTTGGTTACGTTAAGGCCGATGATGCGGCAGTAACTGTCGGAAGTGAAAACTATTCACATCTCCGTTTTGCCGCGAACTCATTTACCACGAGTGGCGCGCGCGAAAACGCTACTATCAACGTGACGGTCTGGATCGATAAGAAACGCGGCTCGTCTTCGACCAACGAAATCGACGATCAGTCGCTGCGCGCAGCCGTGGCTGAGGCGGAAACGCTCGCACGCGTCTCTCCGGTTGATCGCGAATACCTGCCTACGCTCGGACCGCAGACTTACAAACCGGTGGATGGTTATGCCGAGCGCACCTCGAACATTTCCCTGCACGACCGCGCAAGATCGATAAACGATGTGATTGCCAGTTGTGAACGTGCTCGCGTGATCGGCGCCGGGTTTCATCAGGCACGCGGGACTGCAAACGCCTCAGCGACCAAAAATGGAAACTTCAATTATTCGCGCTCTAGTTTGGTCAGTCTTTCCACCACCGCGCGAACGGCGGACGGCGGCAGTTCAGGATATTTTCTGCGAAATCATTTTGATGTGGCTCGGCTGGATTCGAAACGGGTTGCGCGCGAGGCGATTCGTAAAGCGTTGGAGTCGCGCCGGCCGCAGACGCTGGCGCCAGGAGTCTATCCTGTGATTCTCGAGCCGCAAGCCGTTGCTGACTTGCTGTCCGGCTTCATATTCGGGTTCGATGCCCGCAGTGCCGAAGAAGGTCGCAGTCCTTTTTCCGCTCCAGGCGGCAAGACGAAGCTGGGCCAACAAATCTTCGACGAGCGAATAAACATTTACAGCGATCCCTGGAGTCCCGAGTTGCCGGGTTCACAATCTGCACAAGGCGGATTGCCTGCACAGAAGATTTACCTGGTACGCAATGGTGTGCTGGAAAACCTGATCTATTCGCGCTTCTGGGCCAAACAAAAAGATAAGCAGCCGACGCCTGGACCAGTAAACAACATCATGGAAAGCTCCCGGGCCGGCGCTTCAATTGAAGAGATGATTAAAGCGACGGACCGCGGTCTGCTCATCGGCCGATTCTGGTATATCCGAGGCGTCGATCCGCGAACAGCGTTACAAACCGGTTTGACGCGCGACGGCGTCTGGTTGGTTGAGAACGGAAAGATAAAACATCCAGTGAATAACTTCCGTTTCAATCAAAGCCTGATACAACTGCTGGCGCCGGGAAATGTCGAAATGATTGGCAAGCCGGAACGAGTTGGGGCTTCAGAGGCCCAGGGCAACATCGCGGCGCTGCTGCCGGCATTGAAGGTCAAGGAGTTTCGATTTACATCGCTGTCGGAGGCTGTGTAGGCTTCAATCTTGCAGCGCACCAATCAAGATAGAAGTCTCTCCGGTAAGGAAAGGTGGCTTGCCCCCGCCTGCCTCTGGTGAAAACAAAAAGAGCGGGGGTAAACCACCCTTCCCAACCTGAGAGGTGATGTCACTTATTGGTTCCGGCTGAAATGGTCGCTAGTCACCAGGAGAGGCACTCGCGCTTGGAGTCAACGAAGGAGTAGGCTGGATTGTTTCCTGGTAGATATAAGCGCCGTCCTGAAGTTTTAGAATTACCGCAGGTTTCACCGCATTCCTCCCTGCGTCCATACTGATGATCCCTGTCACGCCTGGAAAGTTTTTCGTCTCCGCCAACGCGTCGCGCAGCTTGGGTCCTTCAGTTGTTCCCGCCTTTTGAATTGCTGCTGCCAGAAAATGCAATGCATCGTAAGCCAACGCGGCATGAGCGTTAGGCGCGAGGTTGCCGTAGCGCATACGGTAGTTGCGGGCGAAGTTTTGAATCCGTTCCGATGGGTCGTCTACCGAATAATGATTCGAGATGTAGCAACCGTTCAATGCGTCGCCGCCGAGCTCCCAGAGTTCAGGAGCGTCCCAGCCATCGGCGCCGAGCAGCGGCTGAGTTATGCCGAGCTGACGCGCTTGTTTTGCGATTAGCGCAACGTCGCCATAGTAGCCAGGAATGTAAATAACGTCAGGATTCGTGGCTTTAATCGCGCTCAGTTGGCCGCGGTAATCGGCATCGCCTTGTGAGTACGATTGCTTGATGGATATTCGACCATCGAGTTTGGCGAAACTTAACTCAAAGTACTCAGTCAGCCCGCGACTGTAAGGCGAATTGAAGTCGAGCATGATTGCCGCCCTCTTCGCCTTCAAAGTGTTAGCAGCGAACCGGGCCATCACCTCGCCCTGGAACGCGTCGATGAAGCAGGCGCGGAAGATGTACTCACCTACCTGCGTCACCGCGGGATTCGTGGACGAAGGCGAAATCATAGGAACCTTCGCCGACTGCGCGTTAGGCGCCGCTGCCAAACTATTTCCCGAAGCACCCGCGCCGATGATGGCTACCACTTTGTAGTTGCGAATCAGTTTGCCGGTTATTTCCGCAGAAGCTTCGGGGCTGCCTTTATCGTCCTCGATCACGACGTCGATGCGCTGGCCGTTAATACCGCCCGCCTGGTTGATTTCATCGACGGCCATTAACACTCCATTGACCGCCGACTGGCCATAATTGAATGTCGGTCCGGATAGGTCGCCGAAGAATCCGATGTTGATTGTTAAGTTGGAACCTGATTGTTGTTGGCGGTCACACGAAAGCGAAAGACTCAGGACGAGGAGGGTGATGAACAGTAGCAGTTGTTGCTTTATGTGATTTCGGTGTAGCGCCGACGAACCTGAGCGGCGAAACAGGCTGGATACTTTGTTGGATATCGGCTTACTCGCCAAGATAGGCTTCCTTGATCCTTGGATCAGCGGCGAGATCTGCGGATTTACCTTCCATAACGATTCTTCCCGTCTCCAAAACGTAGGCGCGGTCAGAATGGCCCAGGGCGGCATGGGCATTCTGTTCAACCAGCAGAATGGTTGTTCCTTCGTTGCTGATTTCGTCGATGGCTTGGAAGATGGTGTGAACAACAAGCGGCGCAAGTCCCAACGACGGTTCGTCCAACAACAGCAGGCGAGGGCGCGACATCAAGGCACGGGCGATAGCCAGCATCTGTTGCTCACCACCCGATAGAGTCCCTGCCTTTTGTGATTCGCGTTCTTTGAGGCGGGAAAACATCGTAAAGGCGCGCTCCATGTCAGACGCAACTTCCTTCTTGTTTCGGTTGAGATAGGCTCCCATCTGGAGGTTCTCACGCACGGAGAGATTGGCAAACACTCCGCGACCCTCCGGCGCCATGGATATCCCGCGCGCAACCAGTTTGTGCGTGGGCTTACCGCTGATGTCTTCATCTTCAAACACCACACGTCCCTGCCTTGGCTCGAGCAGCCCGGTGATTGTTCGCAGAGTTGTAGTCTTGCCGGCTCCGTTTGCCCCAATCAGCGTAACTACCTCACCCTTGCCCACGTGCATAGAAATGCCGGTCAGGGCTTCGATGGCGCCGTAGTTAACGGAAACGTTTTCTAAAACTAGCATAGCTGTCAGTTGTCAGTGGTCAGTTGTTAGTGGTCCGTTGTTAGTTGTTTTAGACATCCACCGAACAACTGACAACTAACAACTGACTACGGACTCAGTCCCCAAGATAAGCTTCAATCACCTTCGGATCGTTCCTAATCTGTTCCGGCAAGCCCAGGGCGATTGACTTGCCATAGTCCACCACCTGGATGCGTTCACATACGCCCATGACAACCTTCATGTTGTGTTCGACGAGCA
>JALZOO010000454.1 GCA_030913905.1 Acidobacteriota bacterium | reverse complement strand
ACCAAAGTGCTTCCAGTTCTGTAGCGCTGCTACAGCCCGCCGGTAAGTGTTTTCTCCATCGCCTAGTCGTATTCGATTGTGATCGATCGTGTAACCAGCAGGAGCCGTGGTTCGCGTGGCGCCCACTTCCGGATACGAGAACGGCTGTTCGCGCTGATTGGAAATGAACTGGCGGATGAGTTTTTCCGACGGCTTTCGAAGCAGAAACATTGCTAAGTGGTTAGTCGTTTTTCGGCTTGTTGGTGGTTGTGGCGGCTCGGGCGCGGGGATGGTGATTATCGTAAGCCGAGCGCAGGTGTCGATCGGTTATGTGTGTGTAGATCTGCGTGGTAGAAATATCGCTGTGGCCCAGGAGGGCCTGAACCGAACGCGAGTCGGCGCCGCGTTGCAACAGGTGAGTCGCAAAGCTGTGACGCAAAGTATGCGGTGAAACATTGCCCACACCCGCCGCCGTCGCATAGCGCTTAATTAAGGCCCAGGCTAACTGTCGCGTCAGCGGTTTACCACGATCCAAAAACAGATTTGGATATGCCGCTCGTCCGTACGCGGCTTTGAGCGCGGTGTATTTTTGCAGCCAGTGAATTGCGCTTTTCCCCACAGGCACGCGTCGCTCCTTGCTGCCCTTGCCATGGCAATTAACCACGCCCACGTGAATGTCCATCTCTGATTGCTTGAGTGACACCACTTCAGAAACGCGAAGTCCTGCGGCATACATCAGCTCCAGCATGGCGCGATCCCGGACGCCTTCATCGGTCGTGATGTCAGGCGCGGCCAGCAACCGATCGATTTCTTCTTCCGTCAGGAATCTTGGCAGGTAAGAAAATTTCTGGGGGGTGTCGAGATCCTCAGCCGGGTGATGCTTGATATGACCATCGAGCATGAGGAACTTGAAAAAGCCACGCGCAGCGCTGACTGCGCGGGCAACGGACGAAGGCGCAAGTCCCTCGCGCGACAGCTCCGCAATCCATTTCCGTAGGTCGGGACGGTTCAGATCGCCAATTGGTTTTTTAATCTTCGCGGCCCATCGGTCGAGGCGTTCCAAATCTCTGCGGTAGCTTTCCAACGTCAGCGTGGCCAATCCTTTCTCGACCTGGATGTAGGTGAGAAACTCTTTGATTAGATTTCGCTGGTCAGGCATGGGCATAGCCTAAGCTATCTCTATTCGATAGGCGAGGGCATTCCAGCTTGGGAGGGATTTGAAGAGTCTCTGTGCGTACTCTGTGTACTCTGTGTCTCAGTGGTTAATGGTTTTCAGCGAACGGCTCAACACAGAGGCACAGAGAACACGGAGGTTACACAGAGAAAACGTTATTCGTAACGCAGGCACTCGATGGGATCGAGTCGAGAAGCTTTGCGAGCGGGCCACACACCGAAGATAAGACCGACGCCGATGGACACAGAAAGACCGGAGATCACAGCCCACGCAGGTATCGTGGCGGGAAGAGCGGGAACCAACAGCATGATGATGCGACTGACTCCAATCGAGATCACTACCCCCAGAATGCCGCCAAGAAACGTCAGGGTCATGGCTTCAAAAAGAAACTGTCGCACGATGTCTTTTCGCCGCGCCCCGATCGCTTTGCGAATACCAATCTCTTTCGTTCGTTCGGTAACGCTGACCAGCATAATATTCATCACACCAATCCCGCCCACCAGTAACCCCAGGCTGGAAATGGCAATCGCTATTAGTCCGACCATGGCGAAAATGCTGTCAAACTGTTCGATAAACTTGTCCGCGGTCTTGATGTCGAAGTTATTTGGGTCGCCAAACTTCACATTGCGCCGGCGCCTAAGAACTTCTTCCGACTGTTGCAGAGCTTCTGTCACCTGACCCGAGCGAGCTTTGATGAGCAGCAGCAGATACCCTCTTGCGGGCGCAATCTTCTGCGCTGTGCGAAGCGGAATGAACACCGCGTTGTCCTCTTCGTTTTCGCCAAAGAATCCGGCTTTCCGCTTTTCAAGCACGCCGACAATTTCAAAGTTGTAACCGCCCATGCGAACCTGCGTGCCGGCTATTTGGTGCTCCTGACCGGGGAACAACGCATCTGCAGCATTGACGCCGATCACCATCACGTTCGCGCGCTGTTGGTCGTCGTGTTCGGTTATGAATCGACCTTCCTTAATGGCAATGTTCGTAGCGCCCGCGTAGTTCGGCGAAACTCCCTGCGTGTTTCCCCAGCGGTAGTTATGGCCCTTGTAGGTGACGTTGTCGTCGAATGGACCGCCGCTGTAGCCAACATTCGGCGCGACAAAGGCGACTTCTTCAACGGCGCCTGCCTGCGCCTGAATCGCTTCTCCGTCGTCCACGGTCAACGGTTTGCGGGTCCGTTCGGAACGGTCTTCGCCCACTCGTGGTCCGGTCGAGAGGTGGAAAGCGTAGATGTTGTTGGTGCCGTATTCTTCAATGATCGATACGATATTCTGACGCAATCCGGTAAGGATCGAAGCGATCGTGATCGCTGTCATCACCCCGATCACGATGCCGAGTACTGTCAGAAAACTGCGAAACTTGTGCGCACGCACGCTATCGAGCGCCATCCCCAGCGTTTCTTTCAGAACAGTTCTTGGAAGTTTTACTTTCACGCGTTTAAGTAGCCTTCGTCAGTGCCAGAATTGGATCCAGGCGAGCAGCTTTGAAGGCAGGATAGATACCCGCCACCATTCCAATTGCTGTTGAGACAATGATCGCCAGCAAAATGTAGCCAATAGTTATCGTCATGGTTATTGACGCCAGAGCGGTGATCAATGCAGTTACTCCCCAGGAGAGCAGCAACCCGATAATTCCACCGAGCACGCACAGAATTGCCGACTCGATTAGAAACTGAAGCAGTATCTGTCTCTTCGTCGCGCCTACCGCCTTCCGCAAGCCGACCTCAAAAGTCCTCTCCGTGACACTGACGAGCATGATGTTCATCACCACAATGCCGCCTACGACCAGCGTGATCAGCGTAATCGGAACCACCACCATGGCTATGCTGCCGGTAAATTGATCGATTTGATTGTTGACGGCTTCGACATCAACCAGCCCGAAGTCGTCTTCCTCGTTGCCTTTCAACTGGTGCTTCACGCGCATGGCCACACGCGCGTCTTCGATTGCCTGCTGAAATGTCTCGCGGCTATAACCCTTGCCGTGAATTTGTAAGCCGTTGCGCCCCCAGATCTGCATATGTGTGGTCACGGGGATGTAGATGTGCCGATCGATCGAGTCGCCAAAAAACGAGCCGCGTTTCTCTTCTACTCCGACCACCTTCATCGGCAGCCCTCGGACTTTCAACGTCTTGCCA
>JALZOO010000131.1 GCA_030913905.1 Acidobacteriota bacterium | reverse complement strand
GTCGGCTATGTGGCTGAGTATCTTGCTCGATACGGTTTTAATGAAATAGTCGTGAATCTTCATCACCGGCCGGAGTCGGTGCGTCGTGCATTAGGCGATGGCAGCAAATTCGGCGTTAAGCTTCATTACGTCGAGGAGCCGGTAATCTTGGGCACAAGTGGCGCACTGGATAACGCACGCGCGCTGCTCGACGGGGACACCTTCGTTGTTATAAACGGAAAAATAATTACCGACATTGATCTCAATGCTGCGCTGGAGACGCATCGCCGAATGAACGCTCTGGCAACGCTTGTGGTGCAGCCGAATGTTGCCTGCGAAAAGTTTTCGGTAGTCAAGGCTGATGGTGGATTGCTTCGCGGCTTCGGTGGTATGCCTGACCCAAGCCACTATTCCGCCCAGAATCCTCCGCTGATGTTCACAGGCATTCACATACTGGAACCGCGAATCTTTGACTATGTCCCCAAAGGGGTGTTTTCGCATTCGACCACCGACGTCTACCCTCAAGCGTTAGAGCAAGGCGAACGCATCGCGGTGCACGTGGCCGACGGACATTGGTATGAGCTTTCAACGATTGAACGTTACCTGGATATCAATCTGCTGTTGATGGAGCAGACGGGACAAATGGTTTTCAAAGGCGCCGGCGGGGAGATTTCTGTTGAATCTGAAGTAAAGCAGTCGGTTCTTTGGGACAACGTCCGCGTTGAGAGCGGTGCGCGAGTAAGCCGGGCGATCCTGGGAGACAATGTGACCATAGCCGCAGGCGAAGCCGTTGAGAATGCAGCGGTCGTGTGTGCTTCGCTAGTCCGTGGTAAAACCCCTCCCAATAAGGCGCTTAAAGGTGAATTTCGAGGCGACAATTTTGTTGTGCCTCTCAGCGAGTGATACAATCGCGCTCACTTTAACAGCCAAAAACAGCGGGATTGACGCGTCAATCCGCCGCCCGTTGAGAGGATTGGACGTCGCTTCTTTCCCTAATGAGTTCAGCAAAACAGGTGACTACCAGCACTTTCGAACTCTCCGCGTCTGAGCGGCTACTGAAATTTCTGGACAGCCATGGCATCAAGAGCCAGATGATCGTCCCGCTTACGCCGGACGCATCCACGCGCAACTACTTTCGCATTCCATGGGAAAAGGGCAGGGCAGTTGCAGCTGTGTACCCTGAGCCTTTCGATCCCGAAATTCATCCTTATCTGGACGTGACCCGGCTGTTTCTCGACAGCGGCATCCCCGTGCCGGAGATTTACGCAGTTGATGGACAACACGGAATCATTGTGCAGGAAGACCTGGGTGACCGGCAGTTGTTCAAAGTGTATGAGGAAGCGCCGGAGGATGAATGCGACGAGTACAAAGAGAAGGCGGTGAACCTGATCGCGCAGATTCAGAAAGCCACTGCTGAGGCGTTTGAAAAGAAATCCATCGCTAGTCGTCTGGCCTTTGACGAAGCAAAGCTGTCATGGGAGTTAGACTTTTTTGTCGAACATTATTTTGGAAGTCTGCGACATGAGAATCTAAGGCACGGCGAAACCGCGGAGTTGAAGGCGGAGCTCAACGACGTATCAGCGGAGCTTTCCGCTCGACCAAGGGTCCTTTGCCATCGCGACTTCCACGCGGCAAACCTGATGGTCGATAGTTACGATCGGCTGCGCGTGGTAGACCACCAGGATGCGCGCATGGGACCAGTCACCTACGATCTGGTTTCGTTTCTGTTGGACAGACGCTCCGAGCCACCGTCGCTGGCTGAGCTGCGCGCGTATCGACTGTTTTTGTTGGAGGAGCGGCGGCTGCTGGGTTTGGAGGCATTGGATCCGGATGAGTTTGCGCGGGAGTTTCGTCTGATGACGATACAGCGCGGGCTTAAAGCAATTGGAACGTTTTCCTATCAAACCGCTGTTTGCAACCGCGGCGATGCATACGAACCGTTTATTCAACCAACGCTCTCCATTGTGCTTCAGGCTGCCGACTGGCTCGACAGGTTTCCGGCGCTCCGCCGTATGATCAGAGAACGAATAAATCTAAATTGATAACTAACCAGGAATTAATGGCAACGGAATCAAAATCACTGGAAACAACTGCTCCGCCACGCACCTTTATTAACCAACTCTCCCAACACGTGGGTCAGGAAGTCATTATCAAGGGTTGGCTCTACAACCTGCGCTCGAGTGGCAAAATTCTGTTTCCGCAACTGAGGGACGGCACTGGCATCGTGCAATCGGTTGCGTTGAAAAACGCCGTGACGCCCGAAGTGTGGGAAGCGCTGAAAGGCCTGGGCCAGGAGTCGGCGGTAATCATTCGAGGTACCGTGCGTGAGGACTCGCGTGCGCCCGGTGGTTACGAAATCGATCTGCTGCACGCTGAAGTTGTCGATGAAGTCCACGACTACCCAATCACTCCCAAGGAACACGGCACAGAGTTTTTGATGGACCATCGCCATCTCTGGCTGCGGTCGCGTCGGCAGCACGCCGTGCTCAAGGTCCGGCACACCGTCGTTAAGGCGGTGCGTGATTTTCTTGATAACGACGGCTTCACACTGGCGGACGCCCCAATATTCACGCCGGCGGCTTGTGAAGGAACTACGACGCTTTTTGAAGTTGATTACTTCGAAGGCGAGAAGGCGTATCTCACGCAATCCGGCCAGCTCTATAACGAGGCGACGGCAGCCGCCTTTGGCAAAGTCTATTGTTTTGGTCCTACGTTCCGCGCGGAGAAATCCAAAACGCGCCGGCACCTGACTGAGTTCTGGATGGTTGAACCGGAGATGACTTACGCCACGCTCGACGACGTGATGACGTTGTCTGAAAGATTTCTTTCCTACATCGCATCGCGGGTACTGGACGAAAGGGGCGAGGAGCTGAAGATTCTGGAACGCGACCCTGCGAAGCTCGAAGCTATTGTGCCGCCGTTTCCGCGCATGCATTACGACGATGCTGTGAAACTCCTGCAGGAGGGGTTTGAGAAAGGGGAGCTCGAAACGCGGTTCGACTGGGGTGGAGATTTTGGCGCGCCCGACGAAACTTATCTTTCCAAGAACTGTGACAAGCCGCTGATGGTCCACCACTATCCGGCCGCTGTTAAGGCGTTTTACATGGCGCGAGATGCGGAGAGACCCGAGTTGGCGCTTGGTGTGGACG
>JALZOO010000130.1 GCA_030913905.1 Acidobacteriota bacterium | reverse complement strand
CATCAGCTGCGAGCGCACGGTTTCCGCTGTTTGATGTACAGCTCCAAACACTGCGTTCGAGTTTTGAAAGGTTATCGAAGTGATTGCTGCTACTGCCTCAAATCCAAAAGCGGCAAAGGTTCTTGCGTCCGCGAGCAAGCCCGCGCCGCCGGACGGATCCAGACCAGCAATCGTCAGGGCCCTCGAAACAGTCCGATTGTTTTCTGGTATATCCATTTACTGTTCACCAAACGATTCGCGGACAGCGTTCACGATTCGATCGAGGTTCATCCGATCGTTCAGCATGCGGATGGCCGCTACACCACGTGCGCCTGCGCGATAGCACGCCGCCACGTTTTCTAACTCAACTCCTCCCAGCGCCAGAACCGGAAACGGCGCAACTGTTGACGCGACTTTCTGAAGTTGTTCTAAACCTGCCGGGTCGCCAAATTGGACCTTAGATTCGGTTTCGAAAACCGGACCAAAGACAACGAAGTCCGCACCGCTTGTCTTCGCCTCAGTCGCTTCTGTCACGGAATGCGTGGATACACCAATCAGAAATTCAGGACCAAAAGCGCGCCGAATGACACCGGCCGGGGGTGAGTTGGCAGCCAGATGTACACCGTCAGCGCCGGCGCCGGCGGCTACATCCGCACGGTCGTTGATAAGCAATTTCGTTGCGCTTCCGCGCGTGATAGCCGCGGCGCTCTCAGCAAGCTGGTAGAGCACTCGTGCGCTCAAATTCTTTTCGCGGATTTGGAGAAGGTCGATTCCTGCGGCTACGGCTGCCTCGGCCAAACGGAGCACTTTGGCAAAGTCTTCACTTGCCGTCGTCGTGCGGGCGGTCGTCGCTCCGCTCGTGATCAGATAGATGAGAGGCTTTTGCGGGTTTAGCGGCATCTTTGGTGGAGCGGGGCTCGGTGCTTTCCTGAAGCTTGCTCACAGTTTGCCTGAAATGAAAAATTTCCCAAAAAGCGATCCCGACATTCAAAAGACCAAAGCCTGTGACCGCGCCGCGAATCCAGCCAGAGGCGACGACAGTTTGAATGCCGTACAGTCCTGTTTTGCGGGCCGCATACAAAAGGAAATAGTTGTTGCCCCAGTCGCTCAGGCCGAGCGTGCCTTGAGGAATCCATGGCAAAAGTGTGAGCACAATGCCAATCTCCAGGCACAGCACAATGTAGAAGATGACACTTAATTTTGCGGACATGACGTTAAAACGGTAAATGGTAAATAGTGAATGGTAAATAGTAAGCGGCGACTCTCAACTTGCATCATCACTATTTACTATTCACCATTTACCATTCACTAATTCCGGCCTTTTTTCTTTTTCTTCTGTTCAGACTGGCGCGCCTGCAGGTCTTGAAGCTTTTCTCCGATGTCGCGATAACTAACATCAAGCCCGTAAACTTCTGTAAACGTAGCAATGGCCCGCGTCAGATCGCCCATCTGCTCATAAGCTGAACCAAGCTCATATTGCAAAGCTTTGTATTCCTCCGGCGATCGTCCCGGCGCCTCGATTCCCTTCTTAAACCAAAGCACTGCCGCGCGCGGCATCGACTTTTGTACGAAGCAGTGGCCCAGCATGTTGCAACACTGAAAGTATCGGGGCGTACCGTCGGCCGGCCTGGTTAGATTCGCGGCTATTTGAAATTCTTGGATGGCCTCATCAAGCAGGTCCATCTCTTTGTAGGCCGTGGCCATGTTGTAGTGGGTCTCATAGTCTTCGTTGGATGTTTCCGGCTCACCTTCAGCCTCCAAACGAAACTCTTCGAAGATTTCCGCCAGGCCCGAATCAATTCCACTTCCGGCGCGTTCGGCGGGAACAGGCGGTGCAACTGTTGCAGCGGGCGCCGGCGTGGGGAGTTCTTCAACCTCGGCGAAAGTAACCTCACTTACTGATTCCGTTTCAATTTGCGCTGCCGGCCCGGTGGTGAACAACTCTGAAGCCGGTTCGCTCTGCTTCGTCGACTCGACAGCGAGCCTTCCAGTTTGTAGTCGTTGGCGACGAGCATCAATCTCAGGATGTGAACCGAACTGCCGTTCGAGTAGTTCCAGCGTATCGATAGCGATGTCGCTATAGCCCTGTGTAATGTAGAAATCAACGCTTTCGAGCTCCTGCTGCATCATCGACTGAGCTTTTTCAGCGTCGGGGCTCTCCTCGACGTCTGTCGCTTCCGCAACCGCTGGACCGAGATCTTCAGTGTTAAATACAAACTCTTGAAACTGTGGTGGTGAGTGGTCGTCAGCCAGGACTTTCACGTCAGGTTCAATCTGGGCCGTAAACTCAGTTTCATTGAGATCGGCAAACGAAGAGCTTGTATCCTCTCGGAACGGTTCCTCGGCGACCGAGTTCCACCCGAACTCTCCCTCTTTGACTTCCGCTCCCTCGGACGTGGCAACCGTATCTGAAAAAGTTTCGAAGGAAGGTACGCCTGCCAACGACGGATCTTCCAATTGCCCCACTTCGGTAGCGTCTTCCAACGAGCCACCAAGCGCCTCTAACCGCTCGGCAAACCTGCGCTCATCGGGAGCCAGTCTGACGAGTTGAGTAAGCGCGTACCGCTCGTCATCGGTCAGTCCTGCCATTTCAGCCGATTCGGCGAGCCGCTCGAGGGCAGAACGCAGTTTTTCCATGTCGCGCTGCCACCAATGAATTCTCGCGAGCAAACGCAAGCCACCGACATGCTCCGGATTACGTGTGAGAAGTTCGTTGACGAGCTCCAGCAGATCGTTTTCTTCGCGCCCAGCGAGCATCGGCTCAACGACCAGACCGAGAATCCTGGCCGACTCGTCTTCTTCGCCTGAATTGAGATAGGCTCGCCCAACGTCGATGTAGCGCCGGTAGTTGGAAGCGTCATGCGACATCAGCTGCGCAGTCGCACGCTCAGCGTCGGCTGGATTTTCTGCATCCACGTAGGCCTGCGCCAACATAGAAACTAAATCCATGTCATCCGGCTGATCCGCAATGGCTTTCTCCAAAAGCTCAGCCGCGTCTTCCGCCGACCCCAGCCGCGAGTGGGCCGACACCAATCCCTTGAGTACTGACTTGTCGTCCGGGCTAAGCTCAAAAGCCTTGCCGTAGGCAGCAAGCGACCCTTCAAAATCACCCTTCTCGAGCATTCGGTTTGCGGCCTCACCGTAAGCTCTCGCGGCCTCTGGAAACATTTTTTCTTTCAGATAGCCTTCGGCGAGTTTCAGTCGAATGTCAGTGTTGTGAGAGTCGAGGTCTGCGATCTTGTGCAACACCTCGAGCGTTTGCTTGGTTTGGCCGGCGCGAGTATAGGCATCAGCAACTATCAAGTACTGCGCGCGCGCATCTACCGTGAGACCTTGAGCGTCGTAAAGCTCAGCCAGCGTGTTCGCTGTGACAGGATCGCGAGGTTTCAGCTTCTCGATCTTCTTGTACATCGCGATCGCTTTCAACCTGAACTGCTGATCGCGATAGTGTTCGGCGATTCGTGAGAAGCAGGAAACGGCCTCGTCTTTTTCTCCCGCGCGCGCCAAGAGATCTCCCAACATGTTGAGAGCAGTGAGATCGTCACCATCGTGTTTGATGATTTGACGATACTCTTTAATGGCGGCGCTGATCTTTCCCTGAGCCAGGAATTTTTCAGCGGCCTTAAGTACCTTAGCCTTTTCGAAAGCCATTAGGACTATTATGTATCACTGAATACGGGAGCGTAGTCAAACGTAGTAGTTGGTTGGAGTGAAAAAACTTGCTGGAGGGGACATCGTTAGGATCGTAGCTTTTTCCTGGACCAAAAAGCCGCGAGCTACGCTAACATGCGCAAAATAAGCCTGTCAACGCTTTGATTTTTCACTGAGGCTCTAAGCAAACGAAGAGAAAATGACGCATCAGCTCACGCTGGGGAGTCGCATGAGTTTGAGTGAAAACTCCTCAAATCACGTCGGCGAAATTCTTGCGAGTCCGCGCAAACCACCAGTAACCAAAAACAAACAGTGCGACGGCGAACGCCGTAAAGTAGGCGAGACTCGGCCAGTCTGGCGCCGCGCCCTCCATGAAAATTCGGCGATAGCTTCGAATCAACGCTGTAAAGGGATTGGCCTCGATAAAACGGCGGTAGCGGTCTGGCACGATCGATTCGGGATAGATGATCGGCGTCAGAAACATCCAGGCCATTAAGAGCAGGTTAACGCCTTGAGCGATGTCGCGCAGGAAGACGCCGAGAGAGGCGATTAGCCATGCCGCCCCCAGCGTGGCGAGCAATTGCGGGACGATGAGCGCGGGCCACCAAAGGATGGTCGGATGAATTTCCCGCTGAATGATCAGCGTGGCGATGACCAAAGCGATGGTGCCGAACACCTGCGTACCCAGAGCGGAGAACGCTTGTGCTACCGGCAATGTCTCCAACGGAAAGACGACGCGCTTCACCAGGTTGCCGTGCGCCACAATCGTGGTGGCTGATGTCTGCACTGTTTCCTGAAACATGGTCCAGGGGAGCAATCCGCAGAAGATATATAACGCATAGTCCCACGGCGTTCCGCTTGAGCCGAAGCGCGCGCCAAAAAGGCCTGCAAAGATGAATGTGAAGATCGCGATCGTGACGATTGGGGTTACCACCGCCCAAACAATGCCCAGCAGCGATCCTTTATAACGAGCCAATAACTCGCGCCGCGCCAGCGACATGATCAGTTCAAGGTGTCTGGGAAGTTCCCAGAGCGGCCGCCATACTGCGCGCCTGGCTGTTTGAGCAGAGATCATTGAGTGGGTGAATCGTAAATGGTGATTGGTAAATTGTATAGAAACGAATTAATCAAAACGTATTATTAAATCCGACCAAAACCACGCCAGCTATTCTTGTTGTGCCAGCCTATCTCCACTTCCCTTGCCTGAACGGCCTGCCACCATTCTGCAAACTCTTCACGACGAATGTAGTGTGACGTGGGCGCCACCAGGTGATCAAACACGATCGTGTGTTGCTCTCGCCAACCGAATCGCGATATAGCGTTGAGATAATCATTGTAAAAAAGTCGATCCGCAACCGCAGAACCTGCCGCGGACCGGTTGAGTGGTCCGTACAGCAACTTCGTCGCCAGATACATGACGGCGGTCGGCAATTTTGAGAGTTGCAACAACAGGCGGCGATCCATGCGCGAACTGAATTTCTCGCGCAACGGATTTATGCAGCGGGTGATCCATTCATTATTCTCGGCACCATAAACCCAGGCCGAAACGTGTCCACCCTTTTTTACTTTTGAAGCAAGGGATAAAAAGCCTGCCCGGGGGTCGGGCAAATGATGCAGCACGCCTACCGAGAAGGCGTAGTCAAAGATGCGGGACAGTGGCAGGTGGTAAATGTCCGCTTGAACAATGTGCACGTTTGGAAGGTTGCGAGTTGCAGCGAAGGCCGTTTCAACTGCATCGCTCAAGTCCAACCCGATGACCTCGCGAGCTCCCCAGCTTGAGGCCAAACGCGTGTGGCGTCCTTTCCCACACCCGCCTTCGAGTACGATTTTGTCTCTGAAAAACTGAGGCTGAACAGGAGCGATCCAACCCAGGAATTGTTCTTCGTAGCGTTCGTCATCCTGAGTGAAGTGTAGCCACTGCCACCCAAAGTTCTCGGCCGTAGCGGCTTTATCAGCTTCAAGCGTGCCGGCACTGGCAAAGCGTGGAATGCCGCGGAGGATGGGGAACGCCTTCGCGCATGAACTGCACGCCAGCTCGCCTTTCATGATTTGCTCGTCCTCCGTTTCGGTAGCGGAGGCTAAGCCGATGGCGCCGGCACACGAAGGGCAACTTAGGTAGTCGAGTAATTTACGTTTCATCTGGCGGCGAATCGAGGATCAGCGCGTGAATGGAACATCGTTCCATCGTACAAACGGATCGCAAACGATTTCGCAAGCCAATGTAGGGCAGATAAAAATGGCTGACAAGTCGGCTGAAAATTGTGGGGAAGTATCAGAAGCCGGGTTCGATTGTGATGGCGCCCGCGAGGTAGGCCGTCTCACCTGAGTTTAACTGAAGTCGAACGGTGTAATCGCCTGGTGGGGCATTCGCCCCTATCGTCACTTCAAAACTAATGACCGGCAATGCGCGGTGCGTTTGCTGCAACGTCAGACTTGCTGCATCAACCGTAATGAAAGGGGAGGTAATGACAAAACCATTGCCTGGCACCTGGTCCACCCCCTGGCCGGCTATGTAGAGCGTTATTGTCGCGCCGGCCTTCGCGGACACGGGTACGGTGGAAAGGTCACCGTTCATTCCCAGGAGCCGCGGAACCAGGGCCCGCGGCGAGTTCTGCGGCGATACAAAAACATAATTCATCGCGGTCGTCTTTTCCGCAGTCACGCGCAAGCTGCTGCTTATCTCAATGCTTCGAAAACCGCGTGGCCCGATTAATTTGTCTCCGACGGACGTGATAACGAAGGATTCGTCAACAGACTCCGCCATCACTCGATAGTCCCCTGCGGGAACGCAACGGATATTGAAGCTTCCGTTTGAACGAGTAAGGCTATCCGCTATTACCCGGCCTGTCGCGAGGTCCTCAAGCCACACGTGGCCGCCGGCAACCGGTAAACTGCTCTGCGAGCTATTAGAGATTCGTCCCTTAACTGCACCGAGGTTTTCGCATGGGCCATAAAGGCTGCGGACGGCAACCCGATCAGCTTCGCTCAGGCTGCGTTCGCTCGAAGCCGGTAGTCCGTAGATTCCGTTTAGTCCTTGCGACGCCTGCATTGTCGCGGCGATCACACTGGAATGATTCAAACCCAGAAGATGTCCAATCTCATGCGCCAGCGTGGATTCGAGATCGTAAGTTCCCGGAGTGCCGTCGGTTGAAAACTGAAGCGGTACACCTTCGCCGGAATATGGAAACGGATTTAATACGATGTCTGCTTCGTTAATTTCCCCAGTCGCTGGATCGTAAAAGACGCGAGTGCGAGCCGCGTTGTTTTCATCACCAAACATGGCGAGGTTTTCGTTAGTAGGGGCGACAGTGATCAGATTCGTTCCGTCTGCCTGATTCGCCGGGCTGACTGACTGTCCCTTCGAACTCACTACAACAAATTTGATATTGGCGGCGTTGGCCCAACTCTCAAGCGCACGCTTCACTGCGCCCTCAACGTCACTGCCTTCCATGATGCTCGCCGAAGGGAATGTCAGCGAAGTGGAAAGCGCTATTTGAATGGTCTTCCTGGCCCACTTGATCTGGACGTCCGACGAGCCGCGTGGCTCGAATGAAGAGGGTTGACTGGACACACCGCAGGCCAGCATTGCAAGTAGTGCCAGAATCGGTTTTGGACGTCGCATGCGTGGGAGGTTCGACAGAACTCAAGGACATTGACGATTGGAGACGGGGCAGGAACTGCCCGGTCGATATTAACACTTCGCCTGGAGCGGAAGGGACAAAAAAAACCCGCACGATTAACGTGCGGGTTCTCAGGCGACGCCTGGATAAACGTTACGGAATAATCGTGATTGTTGGCGCCGTGGCCTCTGCCCGGCTCTGGAACGTGCCATTCTTTGTGACAGTCACAATCAGCGGATACGTGCCGGGCGCCAGTGACGACGGCAAGGTAATCGTTACCAGATCAAAGCCAAACATGTTCGTATTACCAAGAACGGAAGTAGGCGTGATCTCGGTCGTCCCGATTTTGACTCGTGTCTCAGCGGCGGTAATGCCTCGAACTCCCGTGAGCCAGATCTCAAGGATAGTGGGCACCGTAGTTGTTCCGTTTGACGAAGTTAACGTAAACGGTCCCAGGATGCAGCCTGAAGGGATAGTGATGTTGCAAACCCTGGCGACACCACCCGCATCGTTCGTAGACGAGAAGATGTCAGGTTGCGCCGGTACGACATTTACGAAGCCGCGAAGAACCGTTCCGTTGTTATTGATTACGACTGATTTGAGTCCAGTTGACAGTCCGATCGGCATCACAAACGTGATTCCCTCTGCGGGATCATTCCCGACGAAATAAAGGCCCGCCGCGGCGCCGGCGATAGATACAGACACGCCGTTAAGTTCGATTGGAAGGATTGGACTCCGCCCAGCCTCGGGAACACCAGTAGCGGGAAAACCAGCAGCGGCCTTATCAGCAGGAGCAAGCGCCACAGTTGATCGCACGATGCTTAACTCGCCCGCGGCAAGTCCGAGTGCAATAGAACCAGGTGCCGGTGCGGGACTGGGCGCGGGTGTTGCCGTAGCCACCGGGAAATTACTCGCACCTGCAAAGAACGAAAGCACGCCCGCGTTTTCAGAAGAGATGGCCGGAACCAGGAGGTAGAAAACTTCCACCGAGGAATCAGGATTGCCGCCGCCAAGTTCCGAGCCTCCCAGGCTAAAGGTGAGACGGTTTTGGGTGTTCGTTGTGAGCGGACGTATGCCGCCGAAGCCTCCCGTGGGATTGTTCGTTAGCCGTGCGAAAGTAGTACCTGTTCCCGCAGGAAGAGTGGCGGCAAATATCTGCGGTTGGTTCGTAGGATTCAAACCGGTAGCGGTCTGGTCTGCAGCTGGAAACGATCCATCCGCTTTGAAGTTTAACCCCGACGCAAACACGAGGGTCGACGGTGCGCCCAGGGAGTTGTAATCGGTGAAGGTTGGGAACTTGAAGATGTCGCCTGGAATCGTCGTCGCGCGCAAACCAACTTGCGTGAAAGTATCGGAAGCGACGTTATAAACATACATTCCGAAAAACAACTTGTTGGTCGTAGTGGTGTTGGCCTTAGGATCCTCGGCAAGCGTCTCTAAAGCGATGAGCGCGCCGTTACGGCTTAGCCGCCGTCCCGGGCTCAAGATATTAACCGTGGCATTGGTTCCAGTTGCCCCGGTGTCGGCTTTCGTCCTTGTAACCTGACGAACGTTGCCAAGCGCACCTGCAAAGTTGGCAACATACACTTCTGCGTTTCCGCGCCCACTACCATCGTCATTGCTTCCGGTGAGATTTGCACTGGAAAGAAATGCGACGACTGATCCGTCCGATGAAAGCGAGGGATTCTGCTGAAAGGTCCGTCCGATACCCTGAACTGCGTCTTGCGTAGTTGTTCCTTGTGCGAAGGTGAATGAACTCCAGTTGGCTGCCGTGCGCGTTGCAAAGAACAGTTCCGGGTTGCCATCCGCGTTGCCCGTTCCAACTAAACTGCGCGTCGAGATGAACGCGACAATGTCTCCGTTATCGCTAATAGTCGGTTCCCGGTTATCAAATGCGACTTGTGGCTTCCCTTCGGCCGAGCCGGCAAAAGGCGGCCGGCTTGCGGACGTGTTGGTGATTTGCGAAAACGAACCCAGAGTTAAGTCCTGGAACAGGTCGTCACCGCTCGCAAGGTTTACGTCAGTGACTGCCGGTAACCGATAAATCCAGATCTCCTGGTTAGCATCGGCTGCCAGCGCTGCTGTACTCGTTCCGTCGAAGCTCGCTGGATGCGGAGCGTTCGACGTGAAGACAATGGTGTAGACACGCGTCCCACCAACCAACACCGGCTCGAAGCTGATCATTGGATCCTTATTACTAATCTCAATCTGCACCTGAGCTGGATCGGCAGGCGTTGCGGTCGGCGTAGGTGTTGGGCTCGCAGCTGGACTCGGCGTGGGCGTTGGACTGGCCGGCGCTTTGGTCACGTTTTTGGTATTGGTTAACTGAAAAATGCGCCTCTGAGCGTAGTCGAACAGGAAGAGTTCGAAGTTACCGTCTGCATTGTTCTTGTTTTGAGTTGCGATGTCGCCGTTTGATTCGATTACTACGAATCGGCCATTCCCTGTGACATCCCCGGCGAGGGAAAGAAACGGGTTCGTAGCACCGCCCAAAGTGG
>JALZOO010000451.1 GCA_030913905.1 Acidobacteriota bacterium | reverse complement strand
GGAGGAAAGAATGATGAAACATTTACGCCGCTATTCACCACAAACTCAATTGCTTTTTGGCGGTCTTTTGACAATTGCCAGCGTCCTCTTCCTTGTACCTTTCCAATCTGAAGGACAAGGAAGGACACATCAAAAGGAGAAGCCTCCTTCGGTGCGTTCAGAGATGATCGTCTCAACCGCCTGGCTTGCTGCTCACGTCAATGCTCCACAAGTCGTTATTCTGCATGTGGCGCGTGAGCGGTCCCACTATGACGGAGGTCACATCCCCGGGGCGCGTTTCGTCAGCTGGGGTGAGATCACCGCGACGCGCGACGGTGTGCCTAACGAACTTGCACCGGTGGCTGAGCTTCAGAAACTCTTCGAGCGTTTGGGCGTCGGCAACAATGCGCGCATCGTGCTCTACGGTGATAACTCCGGGCTGTCGGCAGCACGCGCTTACTTCACGCTCGACTACCTCGGTCATGGCGGGCGGGCGGCACTTCTGGATGGCGGTCTGGAAAAGTGGCAGGCAGAACGTCGCGCCATCTCGACTGATGTAGTTGAGCCGAAGACGGCGGGCTTCGCGCCGCGGGTGCGCCTCAGCGCCGTCACCAATCTCGATGTCGTGCGCGACTTGTCCTGGATTGCGACGAACCTGGACTCTTCGGGTGTGGTATTGATAGATGCCCGTCCGGTTGACGAATACACCGGGGCTAAACCGGGTGACGGCGTGCCGCGAGGCGGCCACATCCCCGGCGCGGCAAATGTCTTCTGGATGCAGAATATAGTTGGCAAGGAGAGTCCGGTGCTACGATCTCCGAGGGAGTTGTACAGGCTCTACGAAAAGGCTGGGGCGCAACACGGTCGTACAGTCGTGGCTTACTGTCGCACCGGTGGACAAGCGTCGCATTCATATTTCACGCTCAAATATCTTGGCTACGACGTCGTGATGTACGACGGGTCGTTCTTCGAGTGGAGTAACACGGAAGCTGCACCGGTCGTGACGGGAAGCGGATTTCAAAATTGAAAGACGGTGAGAAATCGGTCAGCTCCAGTCTGCTGAGAAGCGTCAGCCGTTCTTCGTGGATCTTCGTAGTTTTCACCAGGAGCCTGGTCGCTCTCTTCCTTACCTTCCGCTGGGCCCGAAGGCCTACTTTTTTTCGACTTGTACAGCAGTGATCTTGTATTCCGGGGTCTTCACGTGCCGATCTCGATAGGGGCTTGTCACACGATTGAGAAAAACCTCCCCGGTGTGAAACGTCGCGAACAACTCTCCCGGCTTCACTGACGAAGTAATTCGAATCGGAAGCACCGCCTCGCCATAAGCACTGTGAACTCGCACCCGTTCGGCATTGTGAAGATTCAGTCGATGCGCATCCTCCGAAGAAATATCGAGTAAGTCCGTAGCTCTAAGCTCAGCATTGGGTGTGCGCATGGTCATAGTGCCGGCATTGAATTGGTACAGAGTTCTGCCCGTCATCAGCAGAAAAGGAAATTCTTTAGTCGTGACTTCCTCGGTTGGCCGATAGGGAATGCGGCGTAACGCCGCCTTTTTGCCAATCGGAAAGCTCTCGGCGTGCAAGACTTCCGTACCGGGATCATCTTCGTCCTCGCACGGCCATTGCAGGCCATCACCATCCAGTCGCTCATAAGTGATGCCGCGACCGGCCGGCCAAACGGCACGAATTTCGTTCCAAATCTCCTCGGCAGAATGGTGAGCGAAGAAATCTCCTTTGCCCATCGCCTTAGCGACCGCGCAGATGATTTCCCAATCCGGCTTCGAGTGCCCGACCGGTTCAATTGCCTTGCGAATTCGCTGAATGCGGCGTTCGGCATTCATGAAGGTACCGTCTCTCTCAAACGACGAAGCCGCAGGAAGAAACACAGAGCCAAATTGGCGGGCGGTCTCGTTGAGAAACAAGTCCTGAACGATAACCAGATCGAGAGAGCGCAAGGCACGCCCTGTTGCCGCAGCATTAGCATTAGTCAGAGCAACGTCGTAGCCGATGGCCCACAATGCTTTTAGTTTGCCGGACTCGGCGGCGTCCATCATTTCAAGCATGTTCAGACCATGATCAAGCGGAACCGGTGCGTTCCAAACGCTCTCGAATAATGGCCGCGCGTCATTCAACGAAACACTGCCAGTGAGAATGCCCGGATCGCAACCCATGTGGGCGGCGCCCTGAACATTGTTCTGGCCGCGGAGAGGGTTGATACCAGTGCCGGGCTTCCCGATATTGCCCGTAAGCAGTGCTAGATTTACGAGGCACATCACGCCCTCAGTACCTTGGGTGTGTTCGGTAACACCCAACCCGTGGAAACACATCGAAGGTTTAATGGTGGCGTAAAGCCGTGCGGCTTGCCGTATAAGATCTGCTGTGACTCC
>JALZOO010000123.1 GCA_030913905.1 Acidobacteriota bacterium | reverse complement strand
GAAATCCACGCTCCATCGCGTCCTTGATTCCCTGCTCTACAGGCTTGATGTATTCCTTGGGAATCGCGCCGCCAGTAATCTTGTTCTCGAAGACGAAACCCTCGCCCGGAGCCGGCTCGATTTCAATCTCGACGTGGCCGAATTGACCGCGACCACCCGTCTGTTTCTTGTAGATCTCTTTGCCGGGAGCCGGCTGCGTAATCGTTTCGCGATAGGCGACCTGCGGCTTGCCCACATTTGCTTCCACGCCAAACTCGCGCTTCATGCGATCGACGATTATCTCCAGGTGAAGCTCACCCATACCGGCGATGATGGTCTGGCCAGTCTCCGTATCGGTGGAAACGTTGAAGGAAGGGTCTTCCTGCGCCAGGCGATTTAAGGCAACTCCCAATTTGTCCTGGTCCTGCCGGGTCTTGGGCTCAACCGCCACACGAATTACCGGAGCGGGAAACTCCATCCGCTCGAGGATAATTGGCTTGTTCTCGTCGCAGACCGTATCGCCCGTCGTCACCTGCTTCATTCCACCGATGGCAATAATCTCGCCTGCGCTCGCATCTTCGATGTCCTCGCGCTTGTTCGCGTGCATCCGCATCAGACGTCCGACGCGTTCTCTCGTGTCTTTGATCGGGTTGTATGCGTAGGAACCTGCCTTGATCGTGCCGCTGTAAATGCGCACAAAAGACAACTGGCCGAGATGCTTGTCGGCCATGATTTTGAAAACGAGACCGGAGAACGGCGCGGAAGCCTCGGGGGGCCGAGCTTCGATTTCTCCTGTTTTCGGATTAACACCTTCAACCGGCGGCACATCGAGCGGTGACGGCAGGTAATCGACAACTGCGTCGAGCAATGTCTGCACGCCTTTGTTTTTGAACGCTGAACCTGTGACCACGGGAACGAGCTTCAACTCAATTGTTCCCTTGCGTAGTGCTTTGCGAATCTCTTCCTCAGTAATGTGCTCGCCTTCGATGTACTTATGCATCAGGCCATCGTCAACTGTTGCCACAGCCTCGATAAGTTTTTCGTGAGCAGCCGCCGCGGCGTCTTTTAGGTCGGCCGGAATTTCCACGACCTCATACTCCGCGCCTTTGCTCTCATCGTTCCAGATCAAGCCCTTCATCGCGATTATATCGACGACGCCTTTGAACTGATCTTCGAGACCGATTGGGATTTGAATTGCGACAGGAGTTGCACCAAGGCGGGTGATGATTGACTCAAACGACCGGTCAAACGAAGCACCGGCGCGATCCAGTTTGTTGATGAAACAAATTCGCGGCACGCCATACTTGTCAGCTTGTCGCCAGACTGTTTCCGACTGCGGCTCAACGCCGGCAACGCCGTCGAACACAGCGACTGCGCCGTCAAGCACTCGCAGCGAACGTTCGACTTCCATGGTGAAATCGACGTGACCGGGAGTGTCGATAATGTTGATCCGGTGATCCACGCCGTTCCGTTCCCAGAAACAGGTCGTCGCAGCGCTGGTAATAGTGATACCGCGCTCTTGCTCCTGCTCCATCCAGTCCATCGTCGCCGTGCCCTCGTGCACCTCGCCAATCTTGTGCGTGATGCCCGTGTAATAAAGGACGCGCTCGGTGGTGGTGGTCTTACCAGCATCGATGTGCGCCATGATGCCGATATTCCTGGTTTTGTTTAGATCGTGCTTCGCCATTTTCTAGCTGTCAGCTATCAGCATTCAGCACTTAGCAGGTTGCAAGCCGTTTTGGCTGACTGCTGATTGCTGAAAGCTGAATACTTCCTCAGAACTTGTAATGCGCGAACGCCTTGTTCGCATCAGCCATTCGGTGCGTGTCTTCTTTTTTCTTCACCGAATTCCCGCGGTTGTTTGCCGCGTCGAGAATTTCCCCTGCCAGCCGGTCAGTCATTGTCTTCTCGCCACGCCCGCGTGCATAAGAAACTATCCAGCGAATCGCCAGCGCCCCGCGTCTTTCCTGGTGAACCTCAATCGGCACCTGGTAAGTTGAACCACCGACCCGACGCGACTTAACTTCAACCGTCGGCTTGACGTTGTCGATGGCGCGCTTGAAAACCTTCAACGGCTCTTCGCCTGTCTTATCGCCGATCTGATGCATGGCGCTGTAGAAGATGATCTCGGCCACCGACTTTTTGCCGCCCCACATGACGCCGTTAATAAACTTCGTCACCAGCGGACTGTTGTAAATCGGGTCCGGAAGAACTTCTCGTCTTTCTGCAACTCTTCTTCTTGGCATAGTCCCTCAAATTTCGGATTGGGAATTTCGAATTGCGAATTTGAAATCCGAAATTCGCACTCCAAAATCCGCAATTCTATTTTCCTGCCGCCTTGGGCCGCTTGGCGCCATACTTCGAACGCCCCTGCTTGCGATCGGCGACGCCCACCGAATCGAGTGTTCCGCGAATCACGTGATAACGCACTCCCGGAAGGTCCTTCACACGGCCGCCGCGAATCAACACAATCGAGTGCTCCTGCAAATTGTGTCCGACGCCGGGAATGTAGGTCGTGACTTCGATTCCGTTGGTCAACCGAACTCGCGCCA
>JALZOO010000108.1 GCA_030913905.1 Acidobacteriota bacterium | reverse complement strand
AAGCGGCGTCAAGCCGCCGCACTCCACATTTCAAGGTGTCACTTAAGCACGGACCGGATGGTCCTTCGCGAACGAGTACGCCGTGTAAGCGGAGATAATGTGACAGATCCATCCCAGAGTTCCGCCACTGCCAATCCACAGGCCCGGAGTGATGATCAGCCAGAGGATGCCGGCCAGTATGCGGCCGTTGTAAAGCTGCCCGACTCCGGGAATTAGAAAACTGAGAATGCCTGCCGTAAATGGATCGCGCATCGGTAACCCCTCCCTTAGAAAACATCTGTACGAACTGGATCGCCATTTTGTTCGGCGAGTATTGGATCGCTGGCCAATGTGTCTGCTAACTAAATCGGGGTATTGGGTGTAGACCGAAGTCCGTTTGTTGGAAGGCACACTACTCCCGTGCTGCCGTGAGGCGGCTTTGTGAAGTTCACGATTTGGATGGTCCCAGCGAAAGTAGCCGCTTCGTAACTGCCTAACCGGGCGAGGAGTAACAGCTACCGAGCGACAGTTGCGAAGGCTACTAACAAATCATCACATCAGACCGAACACCATCTGCAGCAGGATGGTGACGTCCGATACCGTCACGGCTGAGCCAACAGACGGTATATCTCCAGTCACCGCTAAGCCACCAGTCGGTATCTCACCCGGCGAGGTGGCTGTTGCTGTGGGACCAGTAGGCGGCGGCGCGGTAACACCGACGGTCGGTATCAGACCTGCCATCGCCGAGGTGGAAAGGACACACGTCAAGGCTAGCGTCATCAAGAATCGTTTCATGAGTGTTTTTCTCCTTAGATTTGGGGATGCAAGACTTCTTACATCTGCGAAGAATAGAGCAACTCCGGGAAGTTCTTGCAAGGTGTAGGACAAGGCACTTAAGATGCGCTTCCGTACATAGCAAGCTCTCTTACACTCACACTGAAGGGTCTGTTTCTCATGAGGATGACCTCACCCAAACTCAACACGTCGCACCTGCCGGCTAATGAAGAAGCACTTCTAAGATGTCAGGCTGCTTGGGAGTTAAAGGATAGGGGTAATTATGAGGGAGCTCGAGAAGCGATGGGCCCCTTCTGGCACGCTCTGGGGAAAAGACCGGAGACCGAGAGACTTCATCCTTCAGTTGCCGCTGAAGTGCTTCTTTGTGCGGGGGTTTTGACTAGGTGGATTGGCAGCAAGAACCAGCTGAAGGAATCTCAATTTTTATCACGCGATTTTATAAGCGAGAGCATTACTTTATTTGAAGAAGCTGGGGACATACGAAAGGTTGCCGAAGCGCGCGCGGAACTTGGTTATTGCTATTGGCGTGAAGGGTCGTTTGATGAAGCCCGCATCATGTTCAAGGAAGCTCTTCAAAAACTAAACACGGAAGGAAACGCTCGGGCGGCCGCACTGCTGGGCTTGGCGGTCGTTGAATGGTCAGACTCCGAATATGGTGAGGCTCTCAGCATCCTTGATAACAACGCGGCGCTATTCAAAAAGATCACTAATAATACAACGAAGGGAACGTACCACAATCAATTGGCCATGATATACCAAGAGTTGGCAGCTTCCGAAAAGCGGCCTGACCACCTGCACCGAGCCATTCGCGAATATGAACAAGCTGACTATCATTTTAAAGTCGCTCGCAACAATGTCTTTCGAGCCAACGTAAAAAATAACGTCGGCCTGTTACTCTGCAAGCTCTCACGCTATAAGCCCGCACTTGAGAATCTTGATTACGCTCGGCGGTTAACTGTTAGCCTTAAAGACAAAGTGGGCATCGCACAAATTGACGACACTCGCGCTCAGGTTCTAATTGCCGAGAAAAAATTCAAACAAGCGGAAGCGATAGCCAAAGGGGCGGTGCGAGCGCTTGAAAAGAGTGGCCATCAATGTCTGCTCGCTGACGCGCTCATTACACACGGGATTGCGCTGGCACGGCTGAAGCAGACCGAGCGGGCTCAATTCACCTTTCAGAAAGCTATCGAGGTTGCTCACCAGGTAGGCGCGCTTAACAAAGCGGGACTCGCAGCGCTGACGTTGATCGAGGAGTTGGATGATCTTTCTACGGAGGCTGCGGTTGCAGCCTACGATCGAGCGAGCGACTGGCTGTCAAAATCGCAGAGCCAGGATTTGTTGCTACGTTTGATCGCTGCCTCCAGAAAAGTCGTCACCAGGCTTCGCGGTGAAATGGCCGCGGAAGACGCAACCGAAGCTATTCTGAACAAGCCTTACGACCTGCATGGTGAGGTTCTGAAATATGAAGCGAGTCTGATTCGCCAGGCGCTGGCCCAGGCCAACGGCAGCGTGACGCGCGCCGCATCACTCCTGGAGATGAGTTACCAGGGCCTGGCATATGTGATCGGGTCCAGACACAAGGATTTACTCAAGGAGCGTTCTCCAGTTCGACGCCGCTCTCGCAAGAGAGCCTGAAACTGGGGACGCAGAGGAACAATCTCCGGGATGCACGAAAGCGGCGGGCATCCTGGTGCGCAACACTTTTGTTTCGGAGTTTGAAACTTAGGTGTCGCGAAGTCGCCACGTTAGAGGGTGAACCGTGGCGCACCTGACCGGCACTTTCCCACCAGTGCCGGTCATGGTTTCTTTTAAAGCAAATGCAGTGTGTTTACAGTTGATTCAGGTTGGTTTTAAAGGGACTCGCTTACTACTCGCTGTCGACGCGCTTTACATCGACGATCTCACCGCGGAAAGTGCGCAGCATCTGCTGCACCACCGGGTTCTTTTCGGCGGTCTCACGCAGTTGTTGTTTCTCGCGTCGCTTCAGCTCTTCCTTTGAAGCCGGTGCGTCGCCCGCCTCCTGATCGGCAATCACAAAGCGAATACCCAGTTCGCCTCCGGTAACTTCCATACACACTTCACGCAAAATTTTCACGTTATCGGTCTTCGCCAGCGTGTCGCGGAGGTGTTTGGTGTCGGTTGAGAACTCAATGCATAGCTCGTTGCCTTCAAGCCTAACCTGCCGCGCATTCTCGAGGGCGGTCACGAGAAACATCTTGCGTCTCTTTTCCAAAGACGTTTTGATTCGTCCAATCTCAGAGGTGTCTACACTCGCGCCGGTTGCCACGCTCGCGTCGGTTGCCATTTCCAGCGGGCTCGCAGCCGGGCGTTCTGTTGGAGCCTCAACGGATGCACGCGCTTCAGTTTCTAAAGCAGTTTTTGTTGCCGCACCCGTGAAGGAACCTGAAGAGGCTGTTGCCGGCCTACTGATAGTAGGAATACTACCTGCTGACGATTGCTTTCCCGGCGATGACCGCGAGGATGACGATGAGGCTTTCGGTTCCGGCAAAGCTTTGCCCGTGCGCAGAGATTCTTCCAGGGCAGCGAGGCGGCCCATCAATTGGTTGATTGGCTCGAGGCGTCGCATCTCCATCAGCTTCACCAGCCCGACTTCCAACTGATAACGCGGGTGCGCCGCCGTCTTCAGCAATGTTTCTGTTTCCGCGAGCGAGTGAAAAAACCGCACCAGGTCCGCTTCGGAAAACTGGTCTGCCTGTCTCTTCAGTTCCGGACGATCGCAGATTGCCGATTCAAGCAATTCATCGCTTCCTGAAACCTTGGTGACCAGCAGATCGCGAAAGTGCGCCAGTAGATCGCGGCAGAAGTTTCGCAGGTCGTGACCGCGCATAACGACATCGTCCACCACGGCGAGCGCTTCGGCCGGCTGGTGGTTGGCGATACCGTTTGCGATTCTGATTAGAACGTCGGCGCCGGCGACGCCGAGAGCCATTTCGACGTCATCCTTCTTAATTTTTGTTCCGGCAAAACTAATTACCTGATCGAAAGCCGACTGTGCGTCGCGCATCGAGCCTTCACCCGACCTCGCAATTTCGCGGAGCGCATCTTCGGGAATTGAAATCTTTTCCGCTTCAGCGATCAGACGCAGCCGTTCGGTAATCTTAGCCGTGGCGATCGTGCGAAACTCAAACTGCTGGCATCGAGACAGAATTGTTTCGGGAACCTTGTGCCGTTCTGTGGTTGCCATGATGAAAACCACGCGCTCGGGCGGCTCCTCGATCGTTTTCAAGAGCGCATTAAACGAACTGGGCGAAAGCATGTGAACTTCATCAATAATGAAGATTTTGTAGCGGTCTCGCGCGGGAGCAAACCCGATGGTGCCAATGATCGTTTCGCGAACGTTATCGATACCGGTATGCGACGCGGCATCGATCTCCTGCACGTCAATTGAGCGGCCTTCCGAGATCTCCATGCATGAAGGGCACGCGTTTGGATCGTCAGTTCGACATGGAGTAGCTGTGGGCTGCTGCGCCTTATGGCAGTTGAGTGCTTTCGCCAGCAGACGCGCGGTCGTCGTTTTCCCTACTCCGCGCGCGCCCGAAAAAAGATATGCGTGGTGAAGCCTTTGATGCTCGATGGCATTGCGCAAGGTGCGCGTGATTGGCTCCTGACCCGTGACCTCGTCAAAAGTCTGTGGGCGCCACTTGCGTGCAATAACCTGGTAGGTCATAGAAAAGGATGAAGGATGAAGGCGGAAGGATGAAAGCGGACTTCGAAGACGCCAGGAGATTTGACACAAGGGGTTTTGGTAACCCCTTCATCCCTCATCCTTCCGCCTTCATCCTTTCACGTGTTGGCCAGACTCCGGACTTACCCGCAACACACGCGCGCATGGCTACCGTTGCTCCGTTCCCGGTCTGGCGGGGTTCACCGGCGCTACGTTGTGCGGAGCCCGAAGTCTGATAACTTGTCAAAACACTTCCGAATGCCAATTTCCGATTGATACCGGTTGCCTAAAATCGGCAATTGCAAATTGGCAATCGGCAATGACTCAAATCGCTGTTTTTCTGTGCGCCAGCATTCTCAACAAACCGTTGATAGCAAGGTGCAACAGCACATACGCAATTATCGCAATTACAATCGGCAGTAACAACGTGTGCCCTTGATCAGTCGTGGGGCTGGCCACAATTCCTCTGAATGGAGAGTAGAACGGATTTGTGACGGAAACAATGAACTGAACAAACCCGGCGCTGCTGCGCGCTGCCAACAAAGCGAGAAGAAAGCGCATGCCGAGCAACGCGTAAATCACGTAAAAAATGTAATCGACGATCTGGGAAACCCTGGCAGCGCCGCGCCCCCGCTCAACTTCCCTCTCCGTGTCAACAACTTCATCGACCGCTTTCGCGCGAAAGTCTCGAGCCACGTGCTCTATTCGCTGCGGTTCACCAGTGGCGGGTTGGGCCGCCTTGTCGGCAATTTCAGACTGCACCTCACCTTCCACCTGCGCTTTCACCGTGTCATGTTGTACCGAACGCCTCGCCTCTTCCGATGCCAATTTATCGTCCATTTGAATCTCCTAATACTGCTTTGTATAGGACACACAAGAATGTCTGTCCTACCTACGTTCCGTTGAAGCCGGTGCGCATTCGGCGAAGGTATGCGCCCGGAAATTTCCCTGTCGATTTCACTGATTGCAGAACGCGATTCGCTTCAGCCACTGACGTTCCAGCATACACCGCCATGATCCGGTATTTGGGATTCACGTTGGTGTAGAACAGATTCTCAATGTCCACGCATCTTGACGCAAACACTTTGCGATTCGGAAATAACTCCTGCGCCTGGAGGCGCTCACGTTCCGGCACGTAGACGTTGCAATCTTCTTCAGTGGTGGTGACGCTCTTCAGGATTACTGCATAGAACGGTTCGGTATCGAAAATGACTGAGTTCTGGGGCACTCGGAACGGCAAATCGTTGGGGTTGAAGGTGGCGGTGGTCTTGCATGCTACTTGAGGGTTGCCGCAAATGGACCCGCGCGGGCGTTTTCCAGGCAGGCGCGACTGAGCGAAGGCTGAATCAACGACCGGCATCAGTCCAAGTACGACAAGCATGAGCATCAGGCTTAGGGATCGCGATTTCATCGGGCGTGTCCTCTTCGTAGAGAATATCGGACTGACGTTAACCTCTTTTGATTGTCCTTGGGCATTCATCTCGTCGTTTCAAACTGGCGGAGAGGGTGGGATTCGAACCCACGGAACGGTTTCCCGCTCACAGCATTTCCAGTGCTGCCAATTCAACCACTCTTGCACCTCTCCCTTTGGGGAAAGGATGAAGGCGGAAGGATGAAGGATGAATTAAAGCAAAACCTCGCTCTTCCTATTCATCCTTCATCCCTCATCCTTCATCCTTGCGCCCGGAGAGGTCGCATAGTGGCTTAGTGCACCGGTCTCGAAAACCGGAGTGGGGGAAACTCCACCGTGGGTTCAAATCCCACCCTCTCCGCCAGTTTTGAAAAGGATGAAGGATGAAGGATGAGGGATGAATAGGAAAGCGAGGATTGCTTCTGGTTCATCCTTCAACCTTCATCCTTCATCCTTGCTCCGGAGAGGTGCAAGAGTGGTTGAATTGGCAGCACTGGAAATGCTGTGAGCGGGAAACCGTTCCGTGGGTTCGAATCCCACCCTCTCCGCCAGTTTTGAAAAGGATGAAGGATGAGGGATGAATAGGAAAGCGAGGATTACTTCTTCATCCTTCATCCTTACGCCGGAGCGCATCCCGTTTAGAAATCTCTTCTTGCTGACATTAGGCAATCGGCAATTGGAAATTGGCAATTGGAAATCCTAATTGGAGTAAATCTATGGACGACAACAAACTAGCGGCTGAAGAAGCGCGACGCTCGGTGCAACACGAGAGTGTGAAGGCGCAAGTGGAGGGCGATGTGAATGCGGAGATTGCTGAACAGGCGAGCCAGGGCCCGCCACCCGGCGAAGCGGGGAGAATTGAACAGGTCGCAGGACAATTTCGGTCCAAAGCAGTTGATGAAGTCGTTGATACGGAGCGGGAAGTAGAGAGGTCCCGCGGTCTGGCCCGCATCTCCCAGATCGTCGATTACATTTTCTTTCTGATTTATGCACTGCTGGGACTGAGGTTTCTTTTGGCGTTGCTCGCTGCGCGCAGCACTGCCGGATTTGTTCAGTTCATCGTGACCGTTACGAATCCGTTCTATGCGCCTTTTCGAGGAATCGTTTCGAGTCCCACAACGGAACAGGGTCACACGCTGTTGCTGCCGATCGTAATTGCAATCGTTGCTTATGTTCTGCTGCATCTTGCAATCAACGGTCTGCTCCGAATGTTCGCGCATCGCAAGACGGCGATTTAGTTCGAACCTGACCGTTTTAGATTCGCGATTTTTGATTTTCGAGCCGATAAAGTATTCTTATCAGGCTCGAAAAAATCGGCAATCGCAATTGAAAATCAGAAATGCCCTTTGACAAGTTATCAGACTTCGGGCTCCGCACAACGCTCGCCTTGTGAACCCCGCCAGGCCGGGAACGGAGCAACGGTAGCAACGGCAACGTGTGTTGCGGGTAAGTCCGGAGTCTGGCCAATTCGAAGGGATGAAGGATGAGGGATGAAGGATGAAAGCCTTGGTTCGAGAATAGCGCTTTCACTTCATCCCTCATCCCTCATCCTCATCCCTCATCCTTTTTATGACCTACCAGGTAATCGCACGCAAATGGCGCCCGCAGAGTTTTGACGAAGTGACGGGGCAGGAGCCCATCACTCGCACGCTGCGAAACGCAATCGAGCACGAAAGGCTTCATCACGCTTATCTATTTTCCGGGGCCCGTGGTGTTGGGAAAACAACTACTGCCCGTCTCCTGGCCAAGGCCCTCAACTGCCACAAGGCCCAACAGCCAACGCCCACCCCGTGTCGCACAGACGATCCCGATGCGTGCGTTTCCTGCAAAGAGATAGCGGACAGTCGGTCCATTGATGTCCAGGAAATCGACGCAGCTTCCCACACGGGAATTGACAATGTTCGAGAGACGATTATCGGCACGATTGGGTTTGCTCCCGCGCGAGACCGCTTCAAGATCTTCATCATCGACGAAGTTCACATGCTGTCGACCCAGTCTTTTAACGCGCTCTTGAAAACGATCGAAGAGCCGCCGCCACGCGTTGTATTCATCCTGGCCACAACCGAGCGCCATAAAGTGCCCGAAACGATCCTTTCGCGTTGCCAGCAGTTCGAATTCAGGACGATAGCCACTGCCAAAATCCTCGAGCGACTCAGACTCATTGCTGAAGCTGAGAAGATCTCGATCCCGGACGATGCGTTGCGCGAGATTGCCCGTTCCGGCGAAGGCTCGATGCGCGATGCGCAGTCAGGATTTGATCAGGTAATCAGTTTCGCCGGCACGCAGATTAAGAAGGAAGATGTTGAGATAGCGCTTGGCGTTGCGGGCGCCGATATTTTGATTCGGGTAATCAATGGCATTGCCGAACATAAACCTGCGGAAGCGCTCGCAGTCGTTGATAACGTAGTCATGCGTGGCCACGATCTGCGAAACTTCTGCCGCGATCTGCTGGCCCACCTGCGCGATCTGCTGGTGACCAAAGTCTCAGGCAGCGATGAACTTCTGGAGTCAGCCGTTTGTGATCAGAAGGAACTGGAACGCCAGGCAGCTCTTTTCTCCGAGTCCGATCTCGTTCGGTTCTTCCACTCACTGGCGGAAACGGAAACGAACCTCCGCACCGCAGCTCAACCTCGTTATCAATTGGAGATTGGGCTGGTGAAACTTATGGAGCTCCGGCGTCTGGAGCCGCTTAGCCAACTGCTGGAACGACTAACCGCGCTTGAAGAATCTTTGCGCACCGGCAAGTCGCTGAGTGCTGCAAAAACCCCTTCGCCCTCCACTTCACCTTCACCGAGCGGCGCGCAAGGGCCGACTGCGGGACGTGCAACCAGCGCGGGTTCTGGGCCGGCTGCGATTGGGGGATCTTACACCGGTGCGGCGGCAAAACCCGCACTTGAAACAGATCCCCTGATTGGTGTCTCAGCGGGCACGCAGCCTTCTGACCTGACCCTGGCGTCTACAACCGGAGCGGAAACCGAGCCCCGGGCAGAAGGTATTGCTCCGACGATTGTTGGTGATTCAGATATCGAACGCATCAAATCTGCGCTGGAAGCCAGACGCAAAATGTTTCTGGTGACCGCGTTGGAGGGCGCGCGCCATGCGGTGCTGGAAAACAATGAGCTGTACGTTGAGTTTGCTCCTGAGGCGAGACACCTGCGCGATACGGTGGCGAAAAGCGACAATATTAAAATTCTCCGTGAGATTTGCCGACAGGTTACAGGCCAGGAGCTGGGCGTGCGCATCATGATCAAGGATCAAGCAGCCACTGACGACGCCCCTCCTACAAAGGAAGACGATGAACGCCGGGAGCAACAACGTCTGCGCGAAACAGCGGAAAAGAACCCAGTCGTGCAGCAGATGCTCCGCACTTTCCGCGGCGAGATCGTAGACGTACGTCGTGTTGAGAACGATCCCTAGCGAGTTACGCCCACCAATTCGCGTCTCCAGACCTTTCTGATCGACCTCCTTCAATTTTCCCGCGAACAATTTCAGTCTAGTGGTCGTATAGGTTCGCTCGGAGGGCTTAATTATTATGCGCGACCCAGTAACGGCAGGAATTCTCAGCTTCATCATTCCCGGTGTCGGCCAGCTATACAATGGTAGAATTCTGGCGGGTATTCTCTGGCTGATCATTACACCTGGATTCTGGATTGGCACCGGCGGGATGCTGGGCTGGGTCTGCCACATCATCTCGGCTTACACCGCTTACTCATACGCAAAAGATCATCCCATCCGCTACTGAAGAGCGAAATCTATGACCACCGAGAGCCAACCTTCCTTTCGCCCTTCCTCCAGGTCCAAATGCAGTTCATGAGTTGATGTCATCAGGTGAAGATTTGGTACAGAACCGGTAGCGGACCGGGGTCCCCAGCCGGGCAGCCCGGCGGGGGTGGTGGTAGCGACCGGATCAGGC
>JALZOO010000063.1 GCA_030913905.1 Acidobacteriota bacterium | reverse complement strand
GCTATCAGCGTGTTCTGCTGTTGCTTGATAACAGGCCAGGCTTGCGCCTGCGGCTCAGTAGCTGCGGGAAAGCTCTTCCTAAACCAGCTCGCAACTGCTGGATGAAAAATTTCCAGGTTCATGGGTTGGGAAATTATAACCGAAGATAAGCGGGATTGCACACATGACACACTGGCCTAGAGCTGCAATTACTGTCCAAAGTCTAAAGTCCAAAGTCCGAAAAGACGGCAGAGCTCGCTGTCTCTTCAGATCTAAACACCACATCCTGTCTACAGACAGACGTTGGACTTTGGACCTTGGACATTGGACTCCGGAACTTACTCGAACTGTTTCTTGAAGCCTTCGAACTGTTCGCGCAACCTTGCAACTTCGGTTTTCAGGGTCTCTACCTCAGTTTCGAGTGCGGCGACTCTTTCATTCTGGCCGTCCCGGCTGTGGCTACGGGTGGGTGCAACTTCGTCAGCCTGTGCGTCGATGGAAACTTCGCCGGAAAGCAGGTGCGCCACGCGCGCTTCCTTTTGTCCAGGCTGGCGCGGAAGGCGCAGTACCAAAGGCTCAGGTTCTCGTGAGACCAGTCCGTTCAGTGTTTCCTCAACTTCTTCCAATCCCGAAAACTCGCGTAGTCGCGCGCCGTTGCCACGCAATTCCCCAACCGTTTGAGGTCCGCGCAGCATGAGTACGCACATCACTGCCATTTCGGGTTTGCTAAGGTGCATCACTTCGGGCATCACGTGCTTGTACTTCGGAACGCGACTGGTGCTGCCGTGAAAAACGTACGTGAGGTTCTTCTCGCGCAAACTTTCAAGTGCCTGCGCCACTTCGTTTTCCGAATAGGCCGTAACGGGGTTGCGGTTGTTCTTTTGATTGCAGGCCAGCGTGAGCGAATTTAGCGTCAGCGGGTAGTATTCGGGCGTGGTCACTTGTTTCTCCACAAGTGAACCAAGAACGCGAGTTTCAATGTCACTTAATATTGTCGTCACTGAGTTTGTCTGCCGATCACAGTTGATGAAAGTAATCGTAACGCAAACTGTTAGTTTGCGGAAAACGCACAACCGTAACGCAAACTTTAGTTTGCGTCGTGCTTAATATTTTGCAAGTACCACAGAATAGAACATCGTTCTCTATTCTTCCTATCCGACCTGCCACAGCGCAAAATGAAAAAATGAATCCGTTCCACTTCCGAGGATCATACCTTCGGAATCTGCCTCATCTCCAGCCGCGCGGCGCGACTCTTTTTATCACCTATCGCCTGGCCGGCTCTCTCCCCAAAAGTCTCGTCCGACAGTTCAAGAAAGAGCGAGCTTGGTTATCGCATCTCGCCGAAACGAACCGCGTGCACTACGGCTTCGTTAGAGCTGATTTCGAAAGACTGTGGTTTGGTAAGTTTGAGAGGGTGCTCGATGGTGGTGCGGTTGGTCCGACGTGGCTGAGGGACGATCGTGTCGCCGCTTTGGTGGCGCAGAGCTTGCGCGACCGAGATGGGAAGCTTTACAGATTGCATGCTTTCTCAATAATGCCCAATCACGTGCATGCCGTCCTCACACCCATGCGTCTGGCCCAGACGAAAGAAAGTGAAACTCTTGAGGTTCAATATCACTCGTTAGCTTCGATCATGCAGGGGCTTAAAGGATGTACCGCGTTTGAGGCTAATAAAGTGCTATCGCGTAAGGGAGAATTTTGGGCACACGAAAGTTATGACCATTGGATTCGTGACAGCGATGAGTGGAAGAGGATTGTTGCCTACGTTTTGCACAATCCTGTTAAAGCTCGGTACGTGAAGAAATGGCAGGACTGGAGATGGAGTTATCGTAGAAGCTAACGAGACATGTGTTTCGACACGCTGCTTGAAGCTGTCGCAGCATACGCAAACTAAAGTTTGCGTTACAAGAGGCCCATGCAAACTATCGGCCTGCTTTACAGATCCTTTGCGCAGCGGAAGCCCGACACCATCCAGCGCTCATGCGCATGAAAAAAGTTTCGATAAGTCGACCTGATGTGTAATTGCGGTGTGGCGAAGGAGCCGCCGCGCAAGACCTTCTGATTGACGAACCACTTGTCGTTGTATTCGTCGAACTCAGATTTGAACCCTGGGTAAGGAACGTAATCCGAAGTCGTCCATTCCCAGACGTCGCCGATCATTTGATGACAGCCGTAACTGTTTTCGCCCGACGGAAACGCTCCAATCGGCGCAACCGTCCACAGCCCAGCTTCAAAGAGATTAGCTTTGGTTTCATCGGGCGGTTCGTCGCCCCAGGGAAAAGGCATTCGGCCGCCTGTCTTTGAATCGCCGGTCGCCGCCTTCTCCCATTCTGCTTCGGTAGGCAGACGCTTCCCGGCCCACTTCGCAAAAGCCGACGCTTCATAAAAACTCACGTGCGAAACGGGCTCGTTGGCTTTGTTCGCCGCCGGATGCAGGCCGGCAAAATCGCGAATCATCCACTCGCCATCCTGGAGTTCCCAGTAGAGCGGCGCGCGCCATTGTTCGCGATTTACCACTTCCCAGCCTTCGGAAAACCACCAGCGAAAATTCTGATAACCGTTGTCGCGTATAAACTCGAGATAGTCGCCATTGGTGACCAGCGCCCGATCGATGGCGTAATCCTGGAGGAACACCTGGTGCGCAGGCTTTTCGTTGTCGAACGCAAAGTCGTAGTTTGAAAGACTTTGGACTTTGGACTTTGGACTTTGGACTTCGTTCCCGTAGCCCAGCCAGAAAAGGCCGCCTTCAATCTCAGCCATTCCTTCAACCTTCACTGATGAAGGCGGCGAGGGTTTTATCGGCGCGTCAAACTGATCACATAGAAGATGTTTGATGTCGTAAACCAGCAACTCCTGATGTTGCATCTCGTGCTCGAGCCCGAGACGAACAAGCGATCGGATCGTTTCCGCCTGCGGCTGATCGTCAACTGACTCGAGAAAGCGCAGCATCTCTCCAT
>JALZOO010000054.1 GCA_030913905.1 Acidobacteriota bacterium | reverse complement strand
CACCGTGGTCGCCTTCTATCTGGCTTTTAAGTCAGGAGGTGCGCTGCGTGCGACTGAACCTATCTTCGATCATCTTTGGACGTGGATTCAGGTGGGCAGTTTTCGCGCCGACTTTGGTCTGGCGATGGACAGGCTTAGCGGGACCTACGCGCTCTTCGTTACCTTTGTCGGGTTCCTCATACATCTCTTCGCCGTCGGTTACATGCATGGAGATAAGGGCTTCTATCGCTTCTTTGCGTTTTTGAACCTCTTCATGTTTGCGATGCTGACGCTCGTGCTGGCTGACAATTTCCTGCTGATGTTTGTTGGATGGGAAGGCGTAGGGCTCTGCTCATATTTGCTAATCGGTTATTACATCGATCGCAAAGAAGCCGGCGACGCCGCCAAGAAGGCGTTCATCACCAACCGCGTCGGCGACTGGGGATTTGTGCTGGGCATAATGCTGACGTTTGCAGTCACCGGTTCGATAAGCTTCTTCGACAAGCCGGCGCATGGAGTTGTGAGCGCGCTGCAAACCATCGCCGCTTTGCCGTCAGCGGATCCCTTTACCTGGCAGGCAATATTCGCCGGGGGCGTAACGTCAATCGCCATCCTTCTTTTCATCGGCGCAGTTGGCAAGAGCGCCCAGATTCCACTCTACGTTTGGCTGCCTGACGCCATGGCTGGGCCAACGCCCGTGTCCGCTTTGATCCATGCGGCGACAATGGTCACGGCCGGCGTTTACATGATCGTTCGTTGCTCTGCGATCTACACGCACGCGCCAACCGCAATGTTCATCGTCGCGATTATCGGCGCGGCCACCGCCATCTTTGCTGCGACGATTGGACTCGCACAGAACGACATCAAAAAAGTTCTCGCCTATTCGACTATTTCGCAGCTCGGCTACATGTTTCTCGCTTGCGGTGTCGGCGCGTTTACCGCTGCAATCTTCCACGTGATCACACACGCGTTTTTCAAAGCCCTGCTCTTCCTCGGCTCCGGCTCGGTAATCCATGGCATGCATCACGAGCAGGACATGCGACGAATGGGCGGTCTCAAGAAGTACATGCCGATCACGTTTGCGACGATGCTTACGGGCTGGCTGGCAATCTCAGGCATACCAATCTTCGCGGGCTTCTTTTCGAAGGACGAAATCCTTTGGAAGACGTGGAGCGCGAACACGTTTAGTCTCCCGAGCCCGGTGTGGAGCAAGGTGCTCTGGGGCGTGGGCGCAATTACGGCGCTGCTCACCGCTGTTTACATGACACGAATGATGGTCATGACCTTCTGGGGCAATGAACGATTCCGTGAAGTTGCGACGGACCAGCATCACGGCGAAGAAACGGAAACTGCGCATCATGGCGTTCATGAGCCGCACGAGTCTCCCTGGGTGATGACGGTTCCGTTAATAGTTCTGGCAATTCTTTCCACGCTCGGCGGGCTTATCGGTGTGCCTTACGCGCTGGGCTCGCTAGTCAGCGATCATCCGGTCAATTACATTGAACAGACTCTTGATCCAGTAATCGCCCATGCGCCTGCGGGAGATCACGGGGCAAGCGAAGCCGACACACACGGGCCGATTTGGCTGTCGCCGCCCCCGCAGCCCCACGATGGCGCGCCTGCGTTTGCTCTACTCGGTGAGTCGGGTTCTGCTACGGAACATGCCCACTCGCCGGAAGAAATCCGGATGGAACGTTTGCTGACGCTGGTTTCCGTTTTGATTGCCGCCATCGGCATTGCGATCGGGTGGGTAATGTTCAAGAAGCGCCCATTGCTCCAGATGCCCCGCATACTCGAGAACAAGTATTACGTCGACGAAATTTACGACGCCGCAATTATTAATCCGATCGTAGTGGGTTCACGTGAAGGGCTCTGGAAAATTTTTGACGTTGGCGTCATCGATGGTTTCCTGCATGCAGTTGGCGAGGTGGTAGTTGAGAGTGGCCGGGTCGTCCGCCATCTCCAGGCAGGATTTGTACGCGGCTACGCCGCAATCATTCTGCTGGGCGCGTTAGCAGTGATCGGATTTTTCGCCTACTACGGCGTAAGCGCGTTACGACTGGTTCCATAGTTCCACAATGTCATACTTGTTAACCATCATCATTCTATTGCCGATCGCCGGCGCGGTTTTGATTGCGGCTTACAGCTTCCTCCCGAGCCGGCGCGAGTCGCATTACAAATGGATGGCGCTTGGTTTCAGCGTGCTCGATTTCGCCGCATCGCTTCTTCTCCTGCGTGGCAGTGGCGCCGGGCTGAAAGACTTTCGCTTCGTTGAGGACGTGCTCTGGATAGGATCCATCGGCGCTCGATACCACCTGGGCGTTGACGGTATCAGCCTGTGGCTGGTTCTGCTGTCCACACTCTTGATGCCAATTGCGATTCTGTCCAGCTGGACTGCAATTCAAAAGCGTCAACTCTCCTACTACGTATTTCTGCTGTTGTTGGCGGGCGCTCTGGTCGGCGTTTTTGTATCGCTGGATTTGCTGCTGTTCTATTTATTTTTTGAAGCGTCGCTGGTTCCGATGTTTTTCCTGATCGGAATCTGGGGCGGCGAACGAAGAATCTATGCAGCCGTAAAGTTTTTCATTTACACCGCCGTCGGTAGTTTGTTGATGTTGGTTGGAATCATTGCGCTTTATTACATTTACGGCACGTTTGACTACATGACGATCCTGGACGCAATGCGAAATGGGCTAACCACGCTGCCGCCGCGAACAGAATTTTGGCTATTCCTCGCCTTCGCCTTTGCATTTTGTATCAAGGTTCCTTTGTTCCCGCTGCACACGTGGCTGCCAGATGCGCACACCGAAGCGCCCACCGCCGGGTCCGTGATTCTTGCCGGCGTGCTGCTGAAGATGGGCACTTACGGTCTATTGCGTTTCAACCTCGGGCTCTTTCCGGACATGTCCCGCAAGTTCGCGCCGGTGATGATTACGCTGGCGATTATCGGAATCATTTACGGCGCACTGGTGGCGATGGTCCAGCCGGACGTGAAACGACTGGTCGCCTATTCGTCCGTGAGTCACATGGGGTTTGTGGTGTTAGGACTATTCTCTTTTACAGAGTTGGGAATGCAGGGCTCGCTATACCAAATGCTTAACCATGGCGTGTCGACTGGAGCTTTGTTCCTTTTTGTCGGCTTCATCTACGAACGGCGCCACACCCGCGCGATTGCAGAATTCGGCGGGCTGGCTAAACCGATGCCCTGGTTCTCCACTCTGTTCGTGATTGCTTCGCTTTCATCGGTTGGCTTGCCGTTTCTGAACGGCTTCGTCGGCGAGTTTTTGATCCTCATAGGCAGTTGGACTTCAGTAGCCATCCAGAACGCGTGGATTGCCACCATGCTGGCTGCCACCGGAGTAATTTGGGCGGCGGTTTACATGCTCTGGATGTTGCAGCGAGTTGTTTTTGGAAAGGTAACTAGGCCTGAGAACGAGAAACTGACAGACTTGAATGCACGCGAAATTGGCCTTCTGATTCCACTTCTGGTGCTGATGCTTTTCATGGGAGTTTACCCGCGGCCGTTTTTGGATCGATCGAAAGCCAGCATCGATGTGATTCGCGCACGTGTGGTCGCGCCGCCGACAGGTGGATCGTTTGCTTCGGCTGAGCCCGTTGAAAAGCGACGCGATGAAGGTATCGAACGATAAATGATCGAAAAATGATCCACGAAATCACACTAACCAACACGAAATTCGTTCGTGTCCTTTCGTGTATTTCGTGGATCGTCCACTTGATTTGGTTGCGGGACCACGACCCACGGTCCGTGTAGACGAAACGAACGCATGAATCTATTCGCCTTTCAATTCACAATGCCTGACGTCAGTCTATCGCTGCTGATGTCGGAGCTGATCGTCTGCACAGTGGCGATTGTCGTCATGTTGGTAGACGCGTTTGCGAAGCCGGCTCAGCGTTGGGTTACAGGCGGCATTTCGCTGATCGGC
>JALZOO010000046.1 GCA_030913905.1 Acidobacteriota bacterium | reverse complement strand
CAGCGCGGCGATAACTTAACGATCAGCGTCGATCTGATAGACGTCAAAAACAAAAAGACGTTGTGGGGCGAACAGTTTGAACGAAAGATGTCGGATCTGTTGACCACTCAACGTGAGATCGCGTCGGCGATCACGGACAAGCTTCAGGTCAAACTCTCCGGCACGGATTCGAGCGGAATCAGCAAGCAATATACGAGCAACAACGAGGCTTACCAGCTTTACCTTCAGGGCCGCTATTTCTGGAATAAGCGCTCATCGGGGCATCTGAAAAAAGCTACTGAGCTTCTGAGAGCCGCTACCGAAAAGGACCCAAACTTCGCTCTCGCATATGCAGGCCTGGCCGATTGTTACGCAGTCTCTTACTACTACGTTGGTGAGCGCACTCGCGAATTAGTGCCAGTGGCAAAAACTTATGCTGCAAAGGCGATCGAGCTTGATCCGACGCTCGCCGAACCACACGCGACGCTGGCATTCGTCACATGGTTACTCGAGAGGGACAAGGCGGCTGCAGAAAGGGGATTTCTCCGGGCCATTGAGCTTAATCCGAATTATCCGACGGCCCATCATTGGTACTCACGATATCTTCGCGGCATTGGACGCCTGGATGATGCGTTTCGTGAAATCAAACGAGCGGAAGAACTCGATCCGTTATCGCTCGTGATCATCAACAACGTGGCGGAGATCTACGTCGATAAGGACGATCTGAATTCGGCTATCAGGGAATGCCAAAGAATGATTGACCTCGATCCTAATTTTTGGGCTGCGCACCAAACCTTGGGAATCGTACTGGTCAAACAAGGCCGGTATGCCGAAGCACTGGCCGAAGCGAAAAAGAGCACCCAACTTGCCGACAGATCGAATGCGTCTTTGGCTTTGTTAGGACATGTTTATGCCAAGCTGGGGCAGCGAAGTGAGGTTGAGGCGGTAATCAAAGAACTCGAACGACGGTATGCAAACAAGCTAGCCGATGGTCGGGACCTGGTCGTGGTCTATGCAGGTCTGGACGATAAAGACAAAGCGTTCGCCTGGCTGGAAAAGGCTTTTGCAGACAGGAGCGTCTTTCTTGTGTTCTTGAAACTTGAACCGATGATGGAAACGTTGCACAGCGATCCCCGCTGGAAAGACATGGAGCGGCGCGTGGGAATCAGTGAGTCGTAGGTTGGCGGATACGTGCTTTTGAAACTGTAGTTGCAACTATGCTTCGCACCCTCTCCCTACCCTCTCCCAAAGGGAGAGGGATTGCGGGTTGTACTGACTTCATGACACACGCCTGAATAACTATGAATCTTGAGGCGGGGGTAAACCACCCTTCCCGACCTGCGAATTTGCCCGACTTGAATGGTCCACGAATCCAGATATAAGGAAATAATTCATGCATAACGCTAAAGCTTATTCGGCTGCCAGTGCGACATCGCCGCTGGCCCCTTTCACGATCCCGCGTCGCGAACCGACGGAGAGCGACGTTCAAATCGAGATACTTTTCTGCGGCATCTGCCACTCGGATCTTCACTACGTTCGTGACGAATGGCATGACGCAATGCCGGCCATTTACCCCTGCGTCCCTGGCCATGAGATCGTCGGACGGGTCACTGAGGTCGGTTCCGCGGTCACCAAGTTCAAGACGGGCGACCTTGTCGGTGTCGGCTGCCTTGTCGATTCGGACCGCACCTGCCCCAACTGTAAAGAGGGCCTCGAACAGTTCTGCCCGAACTTTGTTCTCACCTACGGAGGGCCGGATAAGTACGGCACCGCTCCCGTCACCTACGGCGGCTACTCCGAGAGTGTGGTCGTGGAAGAAGGGTTCGTTTTACGCATTCCTGAAAACCTCGACCCGGCGGGCGCCGCACCGCTGCTTTGCGCGGGCATCACAACGTATTCGCCGATGCGCCACTGGGGCATAACCGCGGGCAAGAAAGTAGGTGTTGTCGGCCTCGGGGGACTCGGGCACATGGCGGTGAAATTCGCGCGGGCGTTCGGGGCCCACGTTGTCGTGTTCACTACTTCAGAAAGCAAAAAGGAAGACGCCCTTCGGCTGGGCGCTCATGAGGTCGTGCTCTCACGCAACGCCGACGAAATGGAGAAGCATGCCGGCAGCTTCGATTTCATCCTCGATGCTGTTGCCGCTGAACACGACATCAACGCTTACATCAACCTGCTTGCCCGGGACGGAAATCTCACGATGGTCGGTGCGCCCGAAAAGCCGCTGTCGGTCGCGGTCTTCGGGCTCATCTTCGGACGCCGCAGCTTCTCCGGTTCACTGATCGGCGGCATCGCCGAGACGCAGGAGATGCTCGACTTCTGCGGCGAGCACAACATCACTGCTGACGTCGAGGTGATTCCGATCCAGAAGATCAACGATGCGTACGAGCGAATGCTGAAGTCAGATGTGAAGTATCGCTTCTCCATCGACATGGCTTCGCTGAAGGCTGAGTGAGCGACGTAATCCTCGTGTTGTGTTATTTCGTGTAATTCGTGGATCGCTTTATATCTCGAACGAGATCTCGAATGCCGATGAATCTTGAGGCGGGAGTAAACCACCCTTCCTGACCTGCAAATTTGTTGGACTTGAATGGTCCACTTGTGAGTTTTAGCGTGCGAAGCACGCGTAAGCATAAAGCCTGGGGCGTGAGCCCCAGGAAAAGCGAAAGAAGAATTCAGAGCCCGTGAAACGGGCGGCAGCGGAGTCGTTATTCAGCAGCATGTGAGCAGGCTTTCGCCCGCTTCGCGGGCTCGTTACGGATTGGCCATCGATCCTGGGGCTCACGCCCCAGGCTCAATGCTTACGCGTGTTCCGCACGCTGAAAACTCAAAGGGTTCGACGTAATACTTTAAGAAAGCAACAATGCAGAAGCGAAAACTTGGAAATAGTTTGGAGGTATCAGCCATCGGGCTTGGCTGCTCGGTCGCTCAATTCTGACGTTAGATCTCCGGCTTTGTACAAAAAGTGGAGCGAGAGTTGAAGCGAGGTTTTGACCTCAGAATCTGGCGCGTTCACGCACCCACCGCGCGGCGTGTACCAAGAGAGTATTTTACACCCCCCTCGTCGCCCTCCTTATCCAATTCTCGGCGACCAGCGCACTTCTCTCCACGGTGTACGTCGTTGGATTCGCTAGTTATGATTTCACTCACATCACCCTGGCGCACTCAGCCGGACGGGGCTAAAATGTGCCAGCGTTACCTCCGAGGAATTGTCCGACCCTGAGCCGTTAAAAGGAGGCTCTCTGCATTGAAGGTTATTAGGAGAGTATTTGTTTTAGGTTATTCCGGTATCATCTTCCTATTCATTTGCTGCGCCCCCTCTTTGATCTTCTTTGCAGTACTTGAGTTGTGGCACGGGATCAATCCTACTGGGGATTTACTCCTCAAAGAACGCTTCAACGCCATCCTTGAAAGCATCGGGTTGCTGACTATTGCCGTGGTTGCGCTTGAACTAGGACAAACGATCCTTGAAGAGGAAGTGCAACGAGAGGTGCAGGTGAGTGCGCCGACTCGGGTCCGAAGGTTCTTATCGCGGTTCATGGTTGTCGTTATCGTGGCTCTATCAATCGAGACTCTGGTTGCTGTCTTCCAGTTTGCTCATGGTGACACGTCGCGACTTATTCAGGCGGCTGCTATCGGAGTCGCAACGGGCGTGCTGCTCGCCGCGTGGGGCCTATTCATCAAATTGAACAAGAGCGCGGAAGAGTTAGAGCC
>JALZOO010000446.1 GCA_030913905.1 Acidobacteriota bacterium | reverse complement strand
GTGTTTGTTATTAAATATGACAATCGAAGGTTACGGAGGCCAAGCTTCCGCGAGGTTATCAAAGCCACGGACTTCAAACCTTGAGAGAAGGTGGGGTTATTGATAAACCCGGTATCCAAAATGCTTTGAAGCAGCCTGTTACTAGGGCGTTCATGGGCACTTTGACACCCGAATCTGATGTGACGCTGATTGTGACATAACCCCGCGAGTTGATACCAAAAGCGATGGTGTCGCACTGGATGCTATCCCGGCACAGAAACAGCGGAAACTATTCAAAGCTTGTAACTTAGACGATACTCAGTGTGGTTTTGTGACATGCCGTGATTTCTTCTGTTAACCGGAGGGTTGTAAGTTCGAGTCTTACCTGCGGAGCCAATTTCTAATAAGAGCTAAAAGGTCACTCCGTGAAGTGGCCTTTCGGCTTTGTAGGCCGACCTTACAAAAACGCGGTTCCCCTGTCAGGAAATACCCGATGGTCTTGCACGCTACCTCTGTATACAGTCGGCTCATGCCACCTAAACCCCTGAGGTTGGAACAGGAAGCTCAGCAGGTGCTTGATGAATTGTGGAGCGAAAAGCTAATCCCTTTTGCGTTGAGTGTAGGTAAGATCACTAAATCCGCCGCCGAGTACACCATTCACTTTCATGATAGCCGAATATACACGGCCCATGTTCCCTTAATCGAGGGTCATTCGTTTAGGGATAGCGTTAGGATCGCTGTCCTGGATCGCGTGAGAAGGATAAGTGGGCCTTTGAAGAACTCTCGCAACAAAAAGCCGACCTGAATCTATCCAAATTCAACTTACAAATCTCTGGGGTTAGCGCACTGTAGTGAAAACTGAGGCGGGATCAATTCTCAGCTTCACCCGCGCTGCTGCAGACGGAAGTCCGGTATTCCCTCGATAGAATTCCACGTGTGAATGTCGATATGAATCAATAGACCCGCCGCGTCCGCCTATTTGTCCGATATGGATCCGCTCACCTTCAATAACCAAACGGAACTCGGCCACATGAAATACCGCGAGTGTTACGTCACTCATGTTTCCTAAGCGCGGATAGTAGAAAAGCATTGCGGCATCTGTGGGGCTGGGTTCCTCGCTGTGTGAAGTGAAGCCTGCGGGAACATATATCTGCGTTTCGCCGGTTCCGTCATCGCTCCCATAAAGATGCATAGCAAATGAAAGATGGCCGCGTCGCCGCTTGCCATCGTCCCCAATTAAGTCGCCGCGATATAGCGGATACTGCCGCCCCAATCGCTGAGGCTCAAAACCATTGCCAGCGGCCACGGCTCCTGGTCCACCAAAAATTTTGGCAAGCATTTGATCAGACGCCGCCATTTGCGGCGTGTACCCTGGGTTCACTGCATTGGTTGGGATGCGCTTCGCTGCTTCCAATTCGACTGAAACAAAGTTGGCGGTTCGGCGAATGCTTGCGTGGTGGCTCTCTGGAATCGCCCATGTTTTGCGCAGCTTTGCGGAATTCTCATTCCATGTTTGCGTAATTGAACTGACGTAGTCATCCGTATAACTGAAGCTGACAGTGCGGCCTGAGGCATCGTTTATAGTGTCAATCGAGGACTGTTTTGTGTAACTGAACTTAATAACGAACCCATCGTGGTCATTGATTTGACGGCAATGAAGCTCGCCATCCGCTAGGCGTGCAAAAGTATAGATAGTTCCATCGACCGAGCGTAACAGCTTCACCTTCCCCTTGTCGGCGAGCTGCATGTTTGTGTTTCCACTTGCGGCGAACTGACCGGGCAGGGCCACTGGCGCGAGGTCGATAAACTCCGCGCGGCCACCTTCTCTAGTCGTCACCATGAGGATGTATTTGCCTGCCTCCTGGTTGAAATAGAGTGATTGGAAAAGCGGAAACTGAAACTGGTCCAGCGAGTAGGTCAAATAAAGATCGATGTTTCCTGCGATATGGTCCGGCAAGTTGATTAAAGGCAAACTCTCTTCGCGAAGGTTCCAGCGGTAAGCTAATGCCGGCGCCGCATTCGCCTCAACATCTTCAGTTCGGACATTTGCTTCGGAAATGAATAGCCGAGATTCGCTAAATGCTATCAGCGAAAAAACCGCGAATCCAAAGCAGATACTTCGAATTGAAGTGCGTCGAAACGGATTGTTGGTTTTGATGGCTTTCATTGCTGGTTACCGTCAGCGGGACGCGGGAGGAATGCAGTGAGTTGAAGAAAGGAGAGAAGCGGCGCGTGGCGAGGAACGCGGTGGGATCTCGGTTACAAAGGCACTCTAAAGTGCTTAATGAGTTATCTGGGTGGGCAAATCATTCGCATTGACCGTTGACCTACTGGCCCATGTGCCACGATAGGCACTGCCTATTTGGCAAACATTGTGCCGTCACAAACCAAAGTAAGCTCCCATCAATTTCACCTATGTAAATTGGATGGCACAGATCATGCGCTCCATTGCGACGAGTGCCTTTATGCGGCGCCGTTCCGGATAGATGAGGTGTTTGGCCGGGGCAGAAGAGTCTGAATTCCGGCTTTTCACCACAGTGTGAGGCGCACATCACTCTAGTTTGTGAGTTCTAATGATCACGATTCTTCTTATAGACCATTCACTTGATGCTTCCCGGAGCGTTCGCCGCGTTTTATCGGCGTCACCCGTGAACAATTTCCAGCTTACGGTTGCCTTTACCTCTCGCGAGATCCTGGAAGGTTTTAAAAATCGACAACATGATGTGTGCTTGATCGATTCGGCCGCAGACAATGGCTTCAGGCTTTTTACTCAGGCGCGGAGTCTTGGGTATGAAGCGCCAATTATTTTAGTCACCTCCGACAAGGCTAATGAAACGGTGCGCGCAATGCGAAGTGGTGTCGCGGATTGCCTGATTCGCGACCAGATGAACGCCATGCGAATCGAGCGTTCAATTTGTTATGTGGTGGAACAAGGACGGGCGGCTGAATTGCAGAAACAACGTGAACGTCGTTACCTCGCGCTGCTCGAGAATGCAGATGAAGTCGTATACACGCACGACCTCGACGGCAATTTCACTTCAATGAATCGCGCTGGTGAACAGTTGCTCGGGTATTCCCAAAACGAAATCCTGAAGATGAACGTTTTGGAAATCGTAGTCCCCGAGCATTTAGACCTCATCGGTAACATGATCAAGGAAACGATAGACGCGAGAATGCAAACAAAGGAAAGCGTTGACTTGATCGCCAAGAACGGGCGCCAACTATCTGTAGAGCTTGCCACCCAGCCCATTCAATATCAGGGAACAACTATCGAACTTCAGGGAACCGCCCGCACAGGTTTCACCCTCCACTCCCAGCGATCGGTCTACCGTAGAAACCAACTGTTTCCTCCGTCTGACTCATCAAGGTCGATTCCCCGGCAACCAGGCCCCAACAGAGTTAGTTATCAACTGAACTAAAACTTGGCACGACGCGTGCGAACACGATGCACGTGCGAACTTGCTGAGGCTGGTTCCACCTGTGCAGGCAAAAGGTAGAGGCAATTCACCCACACGTTTCCTAAAACGCCCACTCTTCCCGAGTTCCAGGACTCCATTTCTTTGTAAAGCCCTCCTAAGTTCTTCGTCTTGAGTTCTTCAAAAAAACCGCCAATGACTCACCTAACGACACCAGACATTCCGCAGCCAAACTTTGAATGCGCAACCGATGCAATTCTTTCCCAGTCCCTTTCGCAAGATAACGGAAGGCCAGAGGACCGCCGTCTCTTGATTGTTGATGACGAAGCTGGCGTACGAGGGCTGTTTGCCGAATCCTTGAGCGAAAAATTCGAATGTAATACTGCTGCTTCAGCGGATGAAGCGCTCGCCAAGCTGGCGACTGAAACTTATGCGTTGGTGCTTTCGGACATGATGATGCCGGGCCGCAACGGGGTGGAACTTCTCCGCGAGATCATGTTTCGCTATCCCGAAACCGCTGTGATCATGGTGTCAGGAATCGACCGTCCGCAACGCGTGCGTGATGCTCTGCGAGTCGGCGCGTTTGATTACCTCATCAAACCCTGCGATCTCGATGTTTTGACCCTTACAGTCGAGCGCGCTTTGGAACGCAGATCTTTGCAACGCACCGCCAGGGTTTATAAGGCTCATCTCGAAAACCAAAATATTGAGCTGGCGAACCGGAAAACTGAGCTGGAGCGGCTGCAAGCTCAACTTGTACAAACCGAGAAGATGGCCAGTCTGGGCCAGCTTGCCGCCGGCATTGCGCATGAACTCAACAACCCAGCGGGTTTTGTTTACGGCAACATGGATCTCCTACGCGATTACCTGAGCGAACTCCAAAAACTGCTCGCCGTTTACGATCAAATAAAACTATCAGACGAGGCAGCCGAAACAATCGCCGCCGTGAAGCACCGCATCGGTTACGAACGGTTGATTGGCGATCTCGACTCCATAATGGCCGATTGCCGCGAAGGCTCAGAGCGAATCTGCGACGTCGTGAAAAACCTTCGTCTTTTCTCTCGTCTCGATGAGGCCGAGGTGAAACAGATTGAAATTCATGGTGGCATCGATTCAACAATCCGGTTGCTGTCTCGATATTTCAGCTCCGGTCGAATTACGGTGAAGCGGGATTATGGCGATCTGCCGCTCGTCAGTTGCTATGCCGGCCAGTTAAGCGAAGTCTGGATGAATTTGCTGGTAAACGCCGCGCAGTCAATTAGCGGCAAAGGTGAGGTTGGTATTGCAACAAAACTTGAAGGTGATTCGGTGATTGTTCAAATCAGCGACACTGGAATGGGCATTCCTGCGGACAATTTGTCCCGCATTTTTGATCCGTTCTTTACGACCAAAGCAGTAGGCGAAGGCACGGGTCTTGGTCTTTCAATTACCTACGGCATCATGGAACGCCACGGCGGAACAATTACGGCGACCAGCGAACCTAACGTCGGAACAACTTTCACCGTGAAATTTCCAGTCGAGCCGGCAACCGCTCGCACAGAATGTGTATAACTTCAGGAGGCCTTGGTAAATGACTTACAAACTATTAATCGTCGATGACGAAACTGCAAATCTCCGCCTGCTCGAAAGGCTTTTCGCGCGCGACTATCAGTGCTTGACTGCTTCTTCGGGCGCCGAAGCGATTCGAATACTAGAGCAGCATGATGTGGCCATATTGATTACGGATCAGCGCATGCCTGAAATGACCGGAATCGAGCTGCTGAAACAAACAGCCACACTCCGACCGCACATGGTGCGGATTCTGTTGACCGGCTACACGGACGTGGAAGTGCTGGTCGACGCAATCAACAGCGGACTGGTCTACATGTATTTCACCAAACCATGGAGCAACGACGATCTGAAACTCAAGGTCAGTCGCGCGCGTGAGCACTATGAAAACAACAGGAAGCGCAACTCGCTAATGCTGGCTAACGACCGGTTGGTAACTCGTCTGAAAGGGATCAAGCTTGGAGTTGTTAACGGCCTGGCAGAGATGCTCAAAACACGAAGTGACTATGCTTACGATCATTCGCTTAGGGTGCGCAATGGTGCTCTCGCGATTGCCGAAAAGATGAGCCTCGGAGACGCTGATAGGGAAGATCTAGCTTCAGCAGCGATGCTTCACAACCTCGGCCACGTAACTCAAAACGTAAATCAGTCAACAGCTGCGTACGGCTCTACCGCATTAGTCACTCAGGCACACGCAGAATGTGAAGCAAGATTCTTGTCGTCGCTTCCCGAACTTGGAAATATCGCTGACATCGTGATGTTTCAACGGGAAAACTTCGATGGCACAGGTGTTCCCACCGGCCTCCGCGGCGACGAGATTCCGCTGCCTGCGCGCATTCTTCGTGTGGCCGACGAATATGATTCGATGTGCCGGCCTCAAGGTTCCGGAGCGGCAATGACCCACGAAGAGACGATGCGATTTCTATCGCAGCGTTCTGACAAACAGTTTGATGGAAAAGTGCTGAAGGTGCTTGAGACACTGGGAGCTGCCAATCCATTCAATGACATCCATGCCCCGGGACTTTCCTCTCCGCCCACCCTCCGCCACCCGGCTTTTCCAACTCCGAGCCCTTTCAAGTCGCTGGTCTCCTGAGTGTCCTTGCCGTTCGGACCTTGTCCAAAACGATACTGCCAGCAGAACGAATCCAAACTTCGCACACCGATTCCAACGAACTGCTCCTCCAGCAGCACTAATTTCCCACCCTCGTTCCCGCTCGAAACTCAAAGGAAACAACCATGCGAATCTCGCTCTCCCTCCTATTTCTATTGTTGTTCACGACCATGCCGGTACCGGCTAACACTGAAAACCGGACGAACAAACCGCGGTCAACGTCAATAACGCTGGCCGCCTACTGGCCGGTCAATTCAGTGGTGAAAGTTTATTTCGTGCGCAACCAGTTCTTGCCTCAAGAAAAGCAAATTATCCGGGAGACGATTGAGGCATGGCATCTTGACAGCAGAAGCAAAGGCGTAGACGTCCCGTTTGTTTTTGAAGGGGAAACGAGTGGCCTCATCGATTGTCTTGCTTGTCTCACCATAACGCGGCAGGAAGTTTACACAAGCAACTCGCAACACCGCGCCTCATTTAATCGCCTGCGTTTTGACGAGAGGGGCCGTCTGTTTTCGGCATGGATTGGAATTGACCGCGGCGTCAACCGATCACAAGTCTTGAAGGATTCGATACTGAAAGCCCTTGATCGAGGCTTGGGAGTTTAGGGTTTACAACTAAAGGTGTCGGCTGGCGCAACTACCGCCTGGGACCAGAGTGCTTTTCATGTCTGGTTATACCGACGATGCAATAGTGCGGCACGGAATCCTCGACGACAATGTATCGTTACTCAGAAACCCTTCTCTCCGGATCTACTCGCAGGCAAGGCCGGGAAGTTTTAGATAGAGTGGCGGAATAGGACGCGCGTAAGGGGAAAGGTTCCGTTTCAAACCCTTCCCCTTTGCCCTTTGCCCTTTGCCCTACTTAATCATGCCCGCGCGAGCCTGTTTTGCGCGCGCCGCTCCGATCGCAGTCTCCACTTCTT